>PWMW01000218.1 GCA_003559095.1 Clostridiales bacterium
CCGGATCTTCCTCCTCGAGGGCATCGATAATAGTGCGCTCTGTGGCACGGTCTACCTGGCTGAGAATCTCCACAGCCGAGTCCAAACCACCAGCTACGGTGTAGTCGTCCACAGCAAAGGCCGCCAAACGGTGCTCCAGTGTGGATTCGATCTCCGCCAGTACCTCTGGGGTTGTTCGATCTAGCGTGGCCAGCCGCTTAGCCACGTCCACCTGCTTCTCCGGCGGCAGGGCCGACAAAATCATGCTGGCCTGTTCTGTATTCAGGTACGCCAGAATCAGTGAGATCGTCTGTGGGTGCTCATTTTGGATAAAGTTCAAAAGCTGACCGGGATCTGTTTTGCGCGCAAAATCAAACGGCCTTATCTGCAGTGATGCGGTCAGTTTTTGCATAATTTCATTGGCTTTTTCGGCACCAACGGCTTTGTCCAAAAGATCTCGGGCATAGTCAATGCCGCCTTGCTGCAAGTACACCTGGGCCATGAACATTTCGTTGAACTCTTCTAAAACGCTGTCCCGAAGCTCCGGAGTCACGCGACGCATGCCGGCGATCTCCATGGTCAGTTCCTCAATGTCTTCCTCCTTGAGATGCTTGAAGACCTGGGATGATGATTCGGGACCTAGTGCAATGAGCAGCACTGCAGCCTTTTGCTTTCCAGTCAGTTTCTTGAAATTCATCCTCGGACCCCTACTCCTCGGCCAACCAAGTTCTTACCACTTGTGCGAAATCTTCGGGTTTGTCGTTGGCCAATTTTGAGATTTGTTGGCGTAGTTCCAATCGCTGTTCCTCTTGGGGAGACTTGGGATCAGTCGTATCTTCATCGGCGGCCGCGTAGTCTATGGTCTGGCCCACAGCCTGGGAAGTACGACGCTGGCGGATAAACAGCAGCAATACGGTTCCCACAGCCGCTGCAATGACCAAGTACACCCACCAAGGTATATAAAATTGAGGTTCCGCCACAGGGGGAGCGATGGGCTGCAGGTCCGCGGCAAAGTCGATGCTGTCTACGAATACCTGGTCCCCGCGATCTGCCTGCACGCCCACGGCGCGACTGACCGATTCTTCTAGTGATGTCAGTTGTGCCGGAGTTAACTCTCCGTTGACCCACACAGATACGCTTAAACGGCTGACCTGGCCCGGCGTAGTGCTGTGGCGGCGCTCAATTCGGTTGATCTCATAATTGACAATACTTTCTTGCCGTTCATATTCACTGTCTCCGCCCCCGAGGGCCCCGACGTAACCAGGAATGTTGGCATCTACCCCTGGTGTCCCGGCTGCTTGGGTCCCGGTACCTGCGTACGTCTCGCTCAGGTGCTGCTCGCTGCGGGCGATACCCTGATCGCGACCCACAGGTTCGAACAATTCGTGATATTCTTCAAGAATGTCAAAATTCATCTCGGCGCGCACGCGAGCCACCACCTGGCCATACCCGTAAATCCGTTCCAACATGGCTGTGATACTGTCCTCTAGCTGGCGTTCATAGGCCCGTTCTAGTTCCATCCGGGCTGCGATCGCCTCACCGCTCAAAGACATGTCACCGGCGAATTGATTGAGAACAGTGCCCCGTTGGTCCACGATAGTAACGTTGTCTGGGGTCAAACCTTCGACGCTGGTGGCCACAAGATGGGCAATGCCATTGACCTGCTGGTTGCTGAGACGAGCAGCTGGGTCCAGCTGAAGGAGAACCGAGGCCGTGGAGGGCCGACTTTCCTGAACAAACAAGGACCGCTGCGGCAGAACAATATGTACGCGTGCATCCTGGACCTCGCGGACCTCGCGAATGGTTCGGGTCAACTCGCCCTGTAGGGCCCAAAGATAACGCAGCTGGCGGTCGGCTTCGGTTTCGCCAAGACGAGTGGTATTAAAGATCTCGAACCCCACCACACCACCTGCGGGCAGTCCCTGGGAGGCTAAGGTCAGGCGCAATTCATGGATCTGTGAAGCGGGAACCAGGACTGTGGTCCCTTGATCGCCGAGACGATAGGGCACGTTCGTGTCCCGCAGAGTGTTGACCACAGCGGCGGCATCGTTCGTTGAAAGCCCAGTGTAAAGCGGTGCGTAGTCCGTTGATGAGAACAAAGAAAGGAAAATTAGAAAGAAAAAGACGGCGGCCAACGTTACGCTGCCTGCGATCTTCATGGGCAGCGTCAGCTTGTTCCACTGCGCTTTGAATGTATCAAAGAATGGATTCATTATTCACCTCCCCCAGTTAAACCTGCATGCGCATGATCTCTTGATACGCGTCCATCACTTTGTTGCGGACGGCCATCGTCAACTGTATGGCCAGAGCGGCCTTTTCAGCCGCGATGACGGCATCATGGAACTCAATCTGACCTAGTGCCAACTGCTCGGCAGCTGTGTCAGCCTGATTTTGCAGTTGGTTCACTTCTGTAAGGTGCTGTTGAAGCATGGTTTGAAAATTCTGGACCGGTGAAGCGGTGGGTGCGGTCACGGAACGCGGCCGAATATCCGGCAGCGGATTCGAAATACGCATGGATGGGACCTCCTAACATGAGCTGAATACGCAATACCCCGCTGTCAAGGAAACGTCAGCAGCAGGTTGGGTACTCAGCGCCCAATTTCAAGAGCCTTTTGTGCCATGGATTTGGCAGCGTTGATGGCGGTTATGTTGGCCTCATACGAGCGGGTCGCACTGATCAGATCCACCATCTCCTTGACCACATGGACGTTGGGCATGGCTACATAGCCTTCCCCATTGGCATCAGGGTGTTGGGGGTCGAACATAAGGCGCGGTGGGTTCTGATCCTCACCAATGGCCACAACCTGTACTCCCTGGCCCGGCTGCACACCGGCAGCGGAGCGCCCATTATCGATGGCGGAGAAGAGGACGAATTGGCGACGATAGGGTTCTCCGTTAGCGGTACGCGTCGTGTTGGCGTTGGCTAGATTGTTGGCGATGGTATCCATACGCAGACGTTCGGCCGTCAGCCCCGATGCACTGGTCCGAAATGATTGAAATGCCGACATATATCGTTACCTCCCTTCAGCTATGACATTACGCAGTTGGCCTAACCGACGATTAACAGCATCAGCCATGGCCTGATAGTGCAGTTGGTTCTCCATGATCATGACCATCTCCCGATCAACGTCTACGTTGCTGCCATCATTGCGCATGGCCGTGGTCGTGTCCTGTTGGATAGCAAAGGATGGGCTGCTTGAGCCCGCAGGACCATTCTGCAGATGGTTTCCGTGGGTGCGCTGGAGACCAAGCTTGCCAGGCTCACTCCCGGTCGCCGTCAGCTGCGAGGCAAAGTCCACATCCGAGCGCTTGAAATTCGGTGTGTTGGCATTGGCCATGTTGTTGGCCAGAACACTCTGGCGCAATGAGGCGCCAGATAAACCCTGCTTTAAAAGGTCGACGGTTTTAAACACTGCATTCCATCCTTTCGCTCTCAAATTATGGGGTTTACAGATTTAACTGTCACATATTCGGTAGATTCCATGGGTCTCCTGCAAAAATGGCAAAGAAAGTGGGATAAACTGCAAACTTAGGAAGTTATTCTAGGTCCTTTTAACTACGACCGACTGCACAGCAAAACTGGAAGCTCCAATGGAACTTCCAGTTCGTGTCCTCGCAATTTGGGACTCTGTTATCGGCTGCGGTGCGATGCCAGCTCCTCTAGGAAGAACTCATTTAGGACCCGGATATAGGTCCCCTTCATACCCAACGAGCGGGACTCAATGACATTGGCACTTTCCAGTTTGCGCAGAGCATTGACGATGACGGAACGAGTGATGCCAACGCGATCAGCGATCTTGCTGGCAACCAAGAGTCCTTCTTCGCCGTCTAGCTCGTCGAAGATGTGCTCCACCGCCTCCTGCTCCGAAAAGGATAGGGTGCCAATGGCGATCTGGCAAGCGGCTTTTTTGCGGACTTCTTCTTCCAGTTTGTCGCCCCGGGAGCGCACAATCTCCATCCCTACAACCGTAGCACCATATTCCGCTAGGACAAGGTCCGCTTCTTCGAAATCTGCATCATTCTTGCCCAAGACCAAGGTACCAAGACGCTCCCCCCCGCCCATGAGGGGCGCCACTGTCAGAGTTTTTTCCGAAAACGGACAGGGGAAATCAGAACCTTTGCAGATGTCGGCCGCTTCTTCATTGGCCACCGTGTTGTCTATGCGCAGCAGAGCTGCGTTGTACTCGGAAGACACGCGACCGTCAGCGAGAATCTCTTCTTCCATGAGGCTCGGTTCAAAGCCAGGGTTAAGGCAGGATCCAAGAATTTTTCCGCGACGGCTGAGAATGAACACGTTACTTTCGAGCACATCGGCCAATACTTGACTCATGGTGTCAAAGTCCATTTGGTACCCACTGGATTGTTGAATGGAACGGTTGATCTTCCGGGTCTTGTCCAAAAGTTCTCTCATGGCATTCTGCATCGTTTCCAAACACCTCCTAAAGAATGTACCTGGCAAGGTCCTGATTGGCCCTGATGGGCCCTAAGCGTTCTTCCACGAACCCTTCGTCCACAACAACCGGTCCTTGGACCACTCCGGCCTCAAAGGAAATTTTCTCCAACAAACGCTCCAAAACGGTATGCAAACGCCGCGCACCGATGTTCTCCATCTCTTGGTTCGCTTGCTCGGCCGTGGCGGCGATGGCTGCAATTCCCCCGGGAGAAAACTGCAGGTCGACGCCTTCCACCGCCAACAGCGCTTGGTACTGTTTGAGGAGAGCGTTCTTCGGTTCCGTCAAGATGCGGGCAAAGTCGTCTTTGCTTAAGCTCTGCAGTTCCACCCGTATGGGAAAACGTCCTTGCAGTTCGGGTATGAGATCCGCAGGTTTGGCCACATGGAATGCACCAGCGGCGATGAACAGCATATGATTTGTCTTCACCGGTCCATATTTCGTAACAATGGTGGACCCTTCCACGATGGGTAGGATGTCGCGCTGCACTCCTTCGCGGCTCACATCCGGTCCAGAACTGCGGCCTTGACTAGCCACCTTGTCAATTTCGTCAATGAATACAATTCCGTGGTTTTCGGCTCTCGTGACGGCTTCACTCGTGACGGCGTCCATGTCCAAAAGCTTGGCTGCCTCTTCGTGCTGTAGAAGCTCCCGAGCCTGCCGAATCGTGACTTTTTTTCGTTTTTTCTTCTTCGGAAGGAGGCCGCCCAAAATATCCTGCATTTGGATGCCCATATCCTCCAAACCACTGCCGCTGAACATGTCTGGCATCGTGGACGTTGACTCCTCGAGCTCCAGCTCGATCATTCGATCTTCAAACTCACCAGCGCGCAGACGCTGCCGCAGTTTTTCCCGTCGATCCTGAATGCGATTGCTTGTCTCCTCCCACGGAGAGTCGTCCGGCTCTTCCTCCGACTGCGACTGCCCGAACAAAGACCCGAAAGGACTCCCCCCCCGCTGTCGGCTGGGCATAGGCAGGAGAGCTTGAAGAATGCGATCTTCTACCCCCTCCGCAGCCAGGTCCTTGACGGCTTCCATCTTCTCGGTCTTTACCATGCGAACACTAGCTTCCGTAAGATCGCGGACTATGGATTCCACATCCCGACCTACATAACCGACCTCTGTGAACTTGGTAGCTTCCACCTTAACAAAGGGTGCATCGGATAATTTGGCCAGGCGCCGCGCGATCTCAGTTTTGCCCACCCCGGTTGATCCAATCATCAATATATTCTTCGGAATCACTTCTTCCTGCATGTCCGGCGTCAGCTGGCTGCGTCGAAACCGATTGCGCAGGGCCACAGCTACAGCTCGTTTGGCATCGTCTTGGCCGATGATATAACGGTCCAGTGCTTGGACAATCTCTTGGGGAGTCATATTCACTGCTTGAACTCTCCCTTCGCATCCAATGTCACAACGGAGATGGAATGATTCGTATAAATGCAGATGTCCGCAGCGATGGCCAAAGCCTCTTCGGCGATGGCCGGCGCGTCCATGGCGGTGTGACGATACAGGGCCTTAGCCGCGCTCATGGCATACGGGCCGCCGGAGCCAATGGCCACCACGGGCTCATCGGGCTCAATCAAATCACCGGATCCTGAGATGATCAAAATCCGTTCACAATCTGCCACAGTCAAAAGAGCTTCCAGCCTACGCAGGGCCCGGTCTGTACGCCACTGTTTGGCCAGTTCCACCGCAGCCCGCAGCAGTTGGCCTTGATGCTGTCCCAACTGCTCCTCGAATTTTTCAAAAAGCGCAAAGGCATCAGCTGCACCGCCGGCGAAACCGGCCAAAATGCGGTCGTGATACAGTGAGCGAACTTTTTTGGCATTGTGTTTCATGATAGTATTTTGACCAAAGGTCACCTGTCCGTCGCCTCCAATGGCCGTCAGGCCATGGCGTTGGACCGCAACTATGGTGGTGGCCTCTATATGGTTCACCCTTATCGCCTCTTCTCGTCAAGAAATGCCTCAGGCGCGCGGATGAGCCTGATTATATACCGAGCGCAAACGCGCGCTGCTAACTCGTGTGTAAATCTGGGTGGTTGACAGCCCTACATGGCCTAGAAGTTCCTGAATTGTACGCAGATCTGCGCCGCCGTCGAGGAGATGGGTAGCAAAACTATGGCGAAGTGTGTGTGGACTCATGTGTTTGAGCAACGCTGCCTGTCGCAGACGCTGGTTCACTAGGTACTGAACTCCCCGCGGCGTCAACCGGCTTCCCCGCTGGTTCACAAACAAGGCTGGCTCGTCGGCGGTGGCCAACTGAGGACGTCCTTCCGTCAGATACTGGCGCAGAGAAGTAAGAGCCGGTTCCCCTAAGAGAACAATTCGCTCTTTGCGACCTTTGCCCAATACCCGCAGCCAATCTTGACCACCCTGCGGAACGACACTGTAATCCAAAGCCACCAACTCGCTGAGACGGAGGCCACCGGCATAAAACAGTTCCAAGATGGCTCGATCCCGAAGGTCCGCCGGCCGGTCTCCCACCGTGCTCTGCAGCAAACGACGAACCTCATCAACACTGAGCACCTGAGGCAGGTGTTTAGCCTGTTTGGGACTGCGCAGTCCGGCCGCCGGATTGGAACCAATCAAGTGCCGTTCGTGAAGATAGCCGAAAAAGCCGCGCAGGGCCGATAAGTGGCGGGCTGTCGTGGAACGGGCATATCCACGCCGATGCAGCATGGCTGCATAGTCCCGCAGGATATGCCCATCGATCTCATCAAGAGACGCTATGGACCAAGCACTCATAACCGCAGAAAAATGCTGCAAGTCTCGCCGGTAGGCATCTAATGTGTCCGCAGACGCATTTTTTTGAATGGCCAAAAACTGCAGAAAGGCTTCCTGCTCATGCTGCACGGTGCTCCCCCTAATTTACTTGATAATTAATCGTAACATACCAGTAAAGCAAAAACAAGCATCAGTCTTAATTTTCTTGCAAATTGTGTGTTTTGGTTAAGTCCTCTAACGCCCGTTGGCTGTAGGCTTCCTTGCGTTTTTGCTTATCGCGAATGCGCTCTGCCAGGGGCGGCAGCAGGCCAAAGTTAGCAGCCATGGGCTGGTAGTCTTTGTTGGGGGTGGCCACGTGACTGGCCAGGGCACCCATCAGTGTAGTCTCCGGGAACTGCAGGAATGGTCTTCCCTGTACATAGCGTGCGGCTTGGAGTGCAGCCATCAAACCGGACGCCGTACTTTCTACGTACCCCTCAACACCGGTCAGCTGACCGGCCGCAAAAATACGCGGATACCTACGGAACTGGAAGGCTGCATTGAGAACCCGGGGACTGTTAATAAAGGTATTGCGGTGCATGACTCCATAGCGCTGAAACTCCGCTTGGTGCAGAGCGGGAATGAGACGAAATACGCGTCGCTGTTCAGGCCATGTAAGACGAGTTTGAAATCCAACCAAATTCAGCAAAGTACCCTTATAGTTTTCTTTTCGCAACTGAAGCACTGCATATGGCCGTTGATCGGCAGCATCTCTGAGGCCAACGGGCCGCAGTGGACCATAGCGAAGTGTGTCTAAGCCTCGTTTGGCCATTTCTTCAATGGGCATGCATCCCTCAAAGACCTTGACATCTTCTACGCCTTCATGGAGAGGTGCCACTTGGGCTTGCGTCAGGGCCTGGTAGAAACACTCATATTCTTCTTTGGTCATGGGGCAGTTGAAGTAATCGGGCGTTCCCTTCCCATAGCGAGCAGCCCAAAAACCCTTATCATAGTCGACAGATTCACCGTCGACGATGGGCGCGGCGGCATCGAAAAAGTGGAGATGCGATTCCCCAGTGAGCTGCTGCAGCCGTCCTGCCATGGCTTCACTGGACAGTGGCCCTGTGGCAATGATGACCACACCTTCGGCAGGGATTTCCGTGCACTCCTGGCGGCGGATACTAACCAAAGGATGCTTTGCCAATGTTTCTGAAACCATCGCTGCGAAGCGATGGCGATCCACAGCCAATGCGCCTCCCGCAGGGACCTTCGTAGCTTCGGCGCATTGAACGATCAGGGAGTTGAACTGTTTCAGTTCACTCTTTAGCAGGCCTCCAGCACTGCTGTGCAGGTAGGAGCCCAGCGAGTTGGAACAGACCAATTCGGCCAAGTGGTTGGATTCGTGAGCTGCCGTAGTCTTCTCGGGCCGCATTTCCCACAACGTCACCGGCAAGCCCCGCTCAGCCAACTGCCAGGCGGCTTCGGAGCCAGCTAGGCCACCCCCAATGACGTTTATGGTCATTTTGCCTTCCCTCCCGGACAGCCCTTCGTGGCGCAGGCAGCCGCCTGTCCCTGACGTTTGATAACCATCAGTTCACCACAGTGGGGGCATGTTTCATTCACTGGTCGATTCCAGGATGTGAAGTCACACTGTGGATAGTTGGAGCAGCCGTAAAAGGTGCGCCCCCGCTTGCTCTTGCGGGCCACAATTTGGCCATCCTTGCACTTAGGACACGGCACTCCGATTTCTTCGAGAATGGGCTTGGTGTTCTTACACTCTGGATAGCCTGGGCAGGCCAAGAACTTGCCGAAACGGCCCCACTTAACCACCATCATTCGGCCACATTGATCACAGGGGACATCGCTGACCTCTTCTTCAATTTCGATCTTTTCCAGCAGTTCATGGGCTTTTTTCAGATCGTTCTCAAACCGCTGGTAAAAGCCAGCAAGGACCTTCTTCCAATGGGCCTCGCCATCTTCGACACCATCTAGTTTCTTCTCCAGATCCGCTGTGAAGCCGATATCCATAAGGTCCGGGAAATGCTCCTCCAACAGTTCCACAACAATGATGCCCAACTCCGTGGGTACGAAGCGTTTTTCCTCCATCACTACGTAGCCGCGCCGAAGAATGGTATCGATAATCGGAGCGTACGTTGACGGCCTGCCGATGCCCTGCTCTTCCAGGGTCTTGACCAGCATAGCCTCGCTGTAGCGCGGTGGTGGCTGGGTGAAGTGCTGTTTGAGATCCAGCTTTTTGCGCTTAAGCTTCTGGCCATCAGCAAGCTCCGGAAGCATACCTTCCTTTTCCTCCACTTCGTCCCGACCTTCTTCGTAGAGCTTCAGGAATCCGGGAAAGCGAATACTCGAACCTGTGGCTCGAAACTGGTAATCGCCCACCTGGATGTCGGCCGAGACACTGTCGAGAATGGCAGAGGCCATTTGGCTGGCCACGAATCGCTCCCAAATCAGACGATACAGGCGGAGTTGATCCCGGCTGAGGAACTCTTTCAGCTGCAGGGGCGTGCGCAAAGCTGATGTGGGTCGGATGGCCTCATGGGCTTCCTGAGCTCCCTGCTTGCTCGGGAACTGACGCGGTTTGTCGGGGACATAACTGTCGCCATATTGATCTTTCGTGTACTGCCGAGCCTGATCAATCGCTTCTTGGCTGACACGGGTGGCGTCGGTACGCATATAGGTGATGAGACCCACAGTTCCTTCCGGACCGATATCTAAACCTTCATAGAGCTGCTGTGCAACGCGCATAGTTTTTCTGGCGGGAAAGTTCAGTTTGCGTGCGGCTTCCTGTTGCAGTGTACTGGTGGTGAAGGGCGGCGTCGGATGCCGCCGGCGTTCCCGCTTGCGAACGGCATCTACGATCCAAGCTTTGCCCTTAATGGCATCCCGCACCGTTTTTGCGTCCTCTTCATTGCGTAGTTGGATTTTCTTGCCTTCGAAGTTAAGCAGCTTGGCTTCGAAGATGTCGCCTTTGTCTGTCTGCAGCTGGACAGTAATCGTCCAGTACTCTTCGGGTACGAAGGCGTCGATTTCCTGCTGTCGCTGGCAGATGATCTTCACTGCTACGGACTGGACGCGTCCGGCACTGAGGCCCTTTTTGACCTTCGCCCACAAAAGCGGTGATAGCTCATAGCCCACGATTCGATCCAAGATCCGGCGAGCCTGCTGGGCAGAAACCAAGTTCATGGCGATGCTCTTCGGTTGTTTCACCGACTGTTTGATGGCGTCCTTTGTGATCTCGCGAAATTCGATGCGGCATTGATCTTCACGGATATTGAGCGCAGCTGCCAAATGCCAGGCAATGGCTTCGCCTTCGCGGTCCGGGTCTGTGGCCAGCAGAATGCGATCTACCTTTTTGGCAGCATCCCGCAGTTCCTTCAATACGGGTCCCTTTCCCCGGATGGTGATATACTTGGGCTCAAAATCGTTCTCCACGTCGACACCAAATTGACTCCGCGGCAGATCACGAACGTGACCCATGCTGGCTTTCACGGTGTAATTGCGCCCAAGGAAACGACCAATGGTCTTGGCTTTGGCTGGAGATTCAACGATTACAAGTGATCTTGGCAAAAATGCCACCTCCAAAGTAACGGCACAAGGGAGGACGCTCCGCCCTCCCTCGCTGCATCATAGTCATTATTCGCTATTGGCGCACCAAGTACGGCGTTAAAAGAGCACGGGTGAAGGGATCTGCGACCCGTTGTGAGACCGCCTCGAACAGCTGCTGTACCGATATGGGTCCATCATACTCTTGGAGCAGATGCCAAATGGCCTCTTCTAGTTGTTCCGCGCTCAAAAGCCCGGAGTCCGCCAAATGCACCAAGGCTGCTTGCACGTCCTGGGGAAAGTGCCAGCGCTCCCACGACGAAAAGACTCTCCGGTGAAAGGCCGTGTCCTCCGCCTCAAAAACCCAGAACATGGTATCCGATATATCCTGTAAGGCAAACCCTTGCTCGAGAAGCATGTCCACCAAATGCTCGGCAGTCATGGATTCATGGCGATCGATGAGGCCGCCAATGGCTTTGAAAACAGCGGGGTTTTTCACAGTATCACCCCTTTTGTTGAACTGCCTTCTATTATAAAGTGTTTCTTTGGCGAATGCAATGATTCTCTTATTCAGAAGCCTTCCAACTGGAGTCTAGTCACTTCCTGCAGCACTTCTTGCACGGGCCGCCCGGTGCGTTCCACGATCTGCCCTGGCGTCATGCCCGCAGCGAGCATGGTTCCTATGTCCAGCGTCTCCTGCTCTGGGTGGGTTGCGAGGTCCAAGCCAATGAGTTCCATGACATCCTGCGGCGATTCCACAAGGATCGCTCCTTCCTTAAGAAGCTGATGGTTGCCCCGGCGTTTGGGGTCGTCGATGTTCCCAGGAATAACGCAAAGATCCACGTTAAGTTCCGCTGCCCACGTGGCCGTATTCAACGCTCCACTGGGTACCCCCGATTCCACGACGAGCACTGCCGCCGCTAGGCCCACAATAATGCGGTTGCGCCAGGGAAAACAGCCGGGATGTACGGGGCTGCCCACCGGATATTCCGTCATTACGGCTCCTCGTTCACGCATCCGGTCAGCCAGCGGGATATTCTCCCGTGGATAGAGATTGTCCAAGGGTGTGCCCAAGACGGCTGCAGTGATTCCCCGGCCCCGCAGCGCTCCTTGATGGGCACAGGTATCAATGCCGTGAGCTAAGCCGCTGATAATGGGTACACCCCTTTGAGCTAGGACACGGGCGAATGAAGCAGCCTGTTCGCGGCCTCGACGGCTGGGACTGCGGGTGCCCACGATAGCTACTCCCCGGCTGGCCGGCAGCTGTCCCCGATAGTACAGCGCCAAGGGGGCCTTGCGACCTAGACTCTGCCGCAGAAACTGCGGGTAATGGGGGTCGCTCAACACCACCGCCTGCAGCTGTTGGGCTGCCAACTGACTGTGGAGCACAGCAGGATCAAACCGCTCCCGCAGCTGCTCCATGCGGCCAGCCAAGGCTACTCCAATCCCGGGGATCTGCAGCCACTGGTCGTGTGTGGCGTTCCAGATGGCCTCGGCAGAACCCAAGGCGTCCAGCAGTGCATGAAATTTGTTGGGTCCCAGGCCCTGCAGACTGCTTAGGGCCAATAAAATCATTCGTGTTTCCATACTGCACCTCCTATGTTAGGCCTTCATTATAATACAGACTACAGAAAAAATGAATATCAAAGAAGGAATTTTCAGTTTTATAGCGAAGTTTGTCCTCATATTCGGAGGTGATTTCTATATGATTTCAGTTCGCAGCGGCGGTGTCTGGGGCGTCAATGGCTACGAGGTAGATATCGAAGTCAGTTTGCGCCAGGGCCTGCCGGCCTTCCACTTGGTGGGGTTACCCGGGAAATCTCTGCGGGAAAGCCGAACACGCGTGCAGACAGCTATCCGCACCAGCGGTTTTCGCTTCCCACTGCAGCGCGTCACCGTGAACTTGGCTCCAGCGCAGCGACCCAAAGATGGCGCCGCTTACGATCTGGCCATTGCCCTGGGAATCTTGGCAGCCAGCGGTGTGGTGCAGCCGGACGTGTTCCGTGAATACATCGTCGCTGGTGAGTTGTCACTGGATGGTACGCTCAAGCCAATCCAAACTGGGTTGGCCTTAGCTCAGCTGGCCCAAGAGTCGCAAAGTAGGCTGCTATTGCCCACGGCCCAACGGAACCAGATACAGTGGACTGGCATTGAGACCGTCTATGCCGACTCCCTGAAAGAGGCGGTTCAACTCCTTAACACACCGGTCCCTCGCAGCAAAGACAAGCGTCCGGCCTTTACGCCGCTCACACCAGGGAGGCCAGCTCTGCTGGCGGGACAGCAGACAGCCAAACGGGCCCTGCAGATAAGCGGAGCGGGACACCACCACATTCTGCTTTTGGGGCCTCCAGGAGTGGGCAAATCCATGCTGGCGAAGAACTTGGTACATTACCTACCTGACCTCACAGCCGATCAGGCCATGGAGATCAACCGGATTCACAGCATATCGGGGCGGATCGCCCCTCACCATTGGCTGCAGCATCGGCCGACGGCGGCTCCCCACCATACCATTACCAGTTCTACTCTTTTGGGCGGTGGCCGTTATCTACGGCCTGGAGAGGCTGTACATGCCCACCATGGAGTGCTGATCCTTGATGAACTGCCGCTATTTTCTGATCAAGCTCTGCGCGGTCTGCACGAGGCACTAGAGCACGGTACCATCAGCATCCAGCGCGGCGATGACCAGATGGTGTATCCAGCAAGATTCGTTGCTGCGGCAACCGCTAACCCTTGCCCCTGCGGTTATCTGGGTCATCCCAAACGTCGCTGCCGCTGTCAACCTGGGGAGATCAGACGCTACCAGCGCAGATTCTCGGGAGCATTGATGGATCGTTTTGATCTCTTCGTATTCCTGCATCCACCTGAGGAGGACAATTACCGGGAAACAGCAAAAAACCCGCCTCGAATGCGTGCACACTCGAACGGGTGTCTTACAGCGCAGCAACCCCAGCACCTGCCACTAACGGCAGATGCCCAACAGCTCTTGCTGCAGGCAACGCAGCGCCTGCAGCTGAGCGCTCGCGGACGCCACAAAGCGCTGCGAGTGGCGCGCACTATTTCCCAGATGGAGCAGGCCAAGACCATTGCCGCCAATCATCTGGCTGAGGCGCTCCAGTATAGGTTTGAAGCCTTAACCTTTATCTAGGTTGTCCGGACCCCACGAAAAGTTCTGCTTGGCGACCTTCAGGACCATGGAGGTCCCCGTATTGAGAATTCCGGGGATTTCACCGAGATTGCTAATGAGGAATGTCAGAAGCTCGTCATTACTGCGGACAACGATTTCGATAATTAGATCGTAGTTGCCCGTAGACAAGGCCACATAACGAACTTCCGGCATGGCGTTGAGGGCACTGGTAATGGATTCTATGTGACTGCGTTCGACTTTCATCCCGACAATGGCCACGGTGGTCATTCCTACTTTGAAGGGATCGGTGACGCCCACGATCTG
This sequence comes from Clostridiales bacterium, assembly GCA_003559095.1. Classification (GTDB taxonomy): domain Bacteria; phylum Bacillota; class Limnochordia; order Darwinibacteriales; family B1SED10-159; genus SLOZ01. Next base: position 14,145 of record PWMW01000218.1, read on the forward strand.
GAGGATCTTGTCGTCAATGAGCTTGCCAACACGGCGGCGCACAGTTCCCTCCGCCAAACCCAGCTGGTTGGCTATGGTCAGGAATGGCATGCGGCCGTCCTTTTGCAGCAGGCGGATAATCTGCCTATCGGTATCGTCTAAGTGATTTGCCATGGTCCTACTCCTCCTTAATCTCTAACAAGTTAGTGCTGCAGCAGAGCAGCCGCCATCGAAGCGGTTGGCTGCTGTGGTGTGATCCAACGCAATACAGCCAATAACGTCTTTGTGATCCGCCGTTGGTCGGCTGCGCGAGACAAGCCTAAGCCGTCTGTGGGCCGACCCAGCAGCATCGCATGGATTGCACTCAGCGTCAAGCATCGTTGTGTTGGGCTGAATCAGGCTCCACTTACGGAGTTAAGCGTTCCTGCCCTTTGTTTTTTGACCGGCGGGAACGAAACGGCACCCAATCATGAATCTGCTTGTGGATCTGCAGAACGATGGATGTTTCGGTGCTGATAATGCCCGGTATGGTCGAAAATTTATCATTCAGAAGCTCGATCAGATGCTGCCGGTCCGGAAGCACCACCATGGCCACCAAATCATGGGAGCCGGTGGTAACCACCAGATAACGCACGGCTTCTAAGCGCTTCAGCGATTCCATTACGGACTCAAGCTTGCCCCGTTCCACCTCCAACCAAGCGAAAGCCACTGTATCCAACCCGACGCGAAACGGGTCGGTGATCCCCACTGTCTGGAACACTTCATCTTTTTCTAGTTTGCGGACGCGTTTGCGAATGGTTCCTTCCGACACACCCAGTTCTGCAGCCAGCGTCACATAGCTGATTCGTCCATCCTCCTGCAGATAGGCCAGAATTCGACGATCAAGGTCGTCTAACACCATAGCTTGCCCTCCTCCGTTGTCCATTGGTACTACACACGGGGCCAAGAAGCGGTTCCGATCGGGACCGTCCGGCATCTAGAAGCTTCATCTCAGCACGGCAGCAGCCTGTTTTTGCGAGAACGCCACGCTTTCCAGGGACGCTGCGACAGACTTTGGGATGCTCAGCACCCGCTTCTCAGGGCTAGCTTCCCGCCGGGCAGTGCCATCTCACAGTGCAGTAAATTGCTGATTATACCACTTCCAAGAAAGATATTCTACGAAAGTCGCAAAGTTCCTTTAGAAAAAGTGGTATTAGTGGTACGTTTTCCGAAAAAAACCAGGACCCTCAACAGAGAGTCCCGGTTGCTTACTGAAAGATGCCTGTTAGCCGTTGGAACAAAAGGATAGCAGAGTCCAAAGCCACACGGGCAAACCCGGCCCGTTCCACAGAAGCGGCAGCTCGTAAGGGAAGTTCACGCAGCAGTCGCCCATCATGACTGATGGATAAGGTTCCTACGGGCTGGCCTTGTGTTAAGGGAGCCTCCAACGTGTCCAGCAGCAGGTGTGTCTGCAGAGCGTTGGCTGTGCCCCGAGGGATGACAATACTCTTCACATCCGTCGTTAGATAGACTCCTTCGCGGCCTTTGTACACCCTTTGAATTGAAGCCGGGAGGAGTTCGGCGGTGCTGACCGTTTCGAAACTGCGAAAACCATAGTTAAGCAGATTGACTGCTTCGTTCTCTCTTACTCGCTCATTCTCAGCACCAAGAATCACCGCGATCAGCCGCCGGCCGTTCTGGGTGGCCGTGGCCACCAAATTGTAGCCGGCAGCACTAAGGTATCCGGTCTTTAGTCCATCCGTACCTTCATAACGCCAAAGCAGTCCGTTACGGTTGTTCTGCACAATGGGACTCGACTGCGAACGAGGTTGGTAGCCGTAGGAGCGGCGCTGATGATAATCTAAGGCTTCAGGATGTTCTCGAATGTAGTGGTAAGCTAACCATGCCATATCTTCTGCTGTGATGCGATTCTCCGCAGAAAGACCATGAACATCCACAAAATGTACATCCAGACCCAGTTCCGCCGCCTTATCGTTCATCCAGCGAACGTAAAGACTTTCTGTTCCTGCCAACGCCTCCGCAAGAGCCACTGTGGCGTCATTTCCGGATACGACGGAAATCCCGAACAGAAGTTCCTCGATGGTGATCTGTTCGCCGATCTCCAAAAACATCTGCGACCCGCCCATGCGCCAAGCTCGTTCACTGACCAGTGACACATCCTCCAGAGCAGCTCTGCCCTGCTGGATTTGGTCCAGGGCGATGTACATGGTCATAACTTTGACCAAACTGGCGGGAACACGGACGTCCGCTGGGTTCTCGGCAAACAAGATCTGACCAGAATCCACGTCCAACAAAACCCCTGCAGCGGCGTTCACAGAAAACGATGGCGTCGTCTGTCCTTGGACGGCAGGTGAAACGCCGAGACACAACAGCAGGATGACCAAGGTAATAAGTACGGATGCTTTCATCAATTCGTGACTCCCTTCAGCCAATGGATGCGGCCGTTCTCCATGGCAACCACATCAAACCGATATTCTTCGGACATAGAGTTCGTTGTCTGGAGATAGTGTATGGCCGTTTGGCGCATGCGGTAAAGTTTCGCTGCGGTTACGGCCTCCAACCCCGAACCAAACGTTTGCTGCGAGCGGTATTTCACTTCAACAAAAATCAACACACCGTGATGTCGCATAACAAGATCAATCTCGCCAAAGCGACAGCGCCAGTTCTCAGCCACCAACTGCAGGCCCTGCTGCGTAAGGTATTGGCGAGCCTTGGTTTCCCAGAATTTACCAGATTTCACGAATCCTCGACAATCCTTTCCACAAAGCAGCCGTTTGCTTCCGCCAAATCCATCTCATAGGGGTTTTTCAGAGGTTCGCCTATCTTGTTAAACAGGAGCCGAACCACAGGTCGTTCCGGGAACTGATGGTTTGTGGCCACGACCATGCCGCTTTCCCCCTGGTTTAGCTGGACGATGCAGCCCACGGGAAAGGGCGCTACACAACGCGCAAAGACATCGGTGAGGAACGGATCGAACTGCACGCCCTGTAATCGCCGAATTTCGGCCAAGGCCTGCTTTGGATGCAGGGCCGCTTTGTAGGGCCGAGCACTGGTCATGGCATCATAGGCATCGGCGATACCGCAGATCCGGGCGTTTAGCATAATTTCATCCTGCTTGAGTCCCCGGGGATATCCCTTGCCATTGGGACGTTCATGATGCTGGTAGGCTACGTGCGCACTGGCCAGTGATAGTTCGGGATGCTGCCGCAAAACCTGCCAGCCGTAGTTTGAGTGATTCTGCATTTCTATCATCTCAGCCTCGTCTAACCGGCTCGGTTTCTTGAGAATATGTTCTGGTACAGCGATCTTACCTAAATCGTGCAGGATGGCGCCAATGGCGAGATGCCGCAGATCCAGTTCGTGCATGCCGCTCTTCGTTCCGATCATGACAGACAGTACGCACGTGTTTACACAGTGAGCAAAGGTATAGCCATCGTAGGAGCGAACATCGTTAAGGCCCACCAGGACATTGGGGTCGGCGGCCACTTCATCCAAGATGGCCTTGACGCTTTTGTGAATGGGTTCCATCGAAAAGGTCTGACCGAGGCGAACTTCCTGGAACACGGAGCGGATCGTCTCGATGGCGGCTTGCCTCGTGGCGGCCGAAATGGGTTCTGGCAGTTCTGGCACATCAATACCATCGCGCTGAACATAGACGCCCGGGAGGCCCATGGCCTCCAAACGACGCACATAATTTGCTTTCAACTTGACGCCGCGGTTCAGAAGTACCCGACCATCGTCGGTGTAAACAGGTCGCGCCAAGATCATGGTATCCGCAATGTTGGGCAGAGGTACAAACTTCATGTAAGCAGAGCCCTCTCTTCTATGTTACACCGGCGAAACTTTGACGGTGAATGGGACATGGTCCGTACTGCTGCAGGGCAGCTTTGTGTTCTTTGGTGGGATATCCTTTGTGACGCTGAAAACCGTACTGCGGATACTGGTCATGCCATGCTTCCATTTCATGGTCGCGGGTGACCTTGGCAATAACGGAGGCAGCAGAGATGAGGCTGCAGAGGCGATCCCCGCGGATCAATGTTCGTTGGGGAATCAACAAGTCGGGAATACACTGATTACCGTCGACCAGGCAGAGATCCGGCTCTAGGGGTAGTTGATCCACGGCTCGGTACATAGCCAAGAGCGCTGCCTGCAGAATATTCACGGCGTCGATTTCCTGCGGCGAAGCCCGGCCAACCCCAACAGCCCCCACCTGGTGGATTGCAGCGAAGCAGCGCTGGCGGGCTGCGGGCGTCATGGCTTTGGAGTCTCGCAGGCCGGGGATGTCTACATCCAAGGGCAGATACACGGCGGCGGCCACTACGGGGCCAGCCAGGGGCCCGCGTCCTGCTTCATCGATGCCCACGATGGTCCGATAACCCAACTCCATCAATGAGCGCTGGCGATCGTTTATCACGAGAATCTGCCGCCTCCTCAAGCCGTTGTTGACGTTAGCGGGGGACGTTCCAGAGAAATTCGACCTAACTTACCCGTGCGGAAATCCTGGAGCAGGGCTTTCGCCGCCAGTTCCGTATCCACCACGCCGCCGGAGCGCAGGCAGCCGCGGCGCCGGCCAATCTCGTCCAGCCACTGCAATCCTTTGGTCACTGTTTGATAGCGTTGGGGTAAGATGTCCGGATAATGCTTCTCCAGATAATTCACCAGCCAAAGAGCAGTTTCCTCCCAATCGAAGATATCATCGCGAATGGCCGCTATCAATGCCAACCTCCGGGCCGCTTCTTGGTCGTCGAATTTCGGCCACAACACGCCAGGGGTGTCCAAAAGCTGAATATTTTTGGCTTTGATCCACTGCCTTCCTCGAGTTACACCCGGTTTGGCTCCGGTTTTGGCGCTGCTGCGCCCGGCCAACCGGTTAATCAAAGTAGACTTACCCACGTTGGGAATACCGACGATCAACGCCCTGGGCAGACGGCGTTTTTTCGGGGCCAGTGTCTGCATGGCTTGGATCAGATGGCCGACACCCTTCGACTGTTGGAGATCCAACACCACAGCGGACACTGCCTCTGTCCGCCAGAAGGCTAACCACTGCTCAGTCACGCTGGGGTCGGCTAGATCCTCCTTTGTCAGAGCAATGAGCACCGGCTTGGCGTTGATTGCCTGCAGATCAGGATTCCTCGTACTAACGGGGGCACGGGCATCGGCAAGCTCAACCACCATATCTACCTGCTGTAGATGGTCGAGGATTTCTCGCTTTGCCTTGGCCATGTGGCCAGGATACCATTGAATGTCCACGATGCAGTCCTCATTTCATCAGCGTAGTGACGTTGGAGTTCGGTGAAGCTCCACGGCCGTTAGGGGCCAGTACGTCAATAAGGCGCGACCCACAATATGTTCGACAGGAATGAAGCCCACGTCAGGATAGCGGCTGTCGTCGCTGTGCCGGCGATTATCACCTAGGACAAAATAGTGATCATCAGGGACTCGGACAGGTCCGAATGCAGGAGCATTGTATGGACCGAGACTGGGTCCTTGGGCGTAGTCTTCAGCCAATACCTGTCCATTGTGGTACACCATGCCGTTGCGGATGGCAATCTCGTCACCGGGAAGCCCAATGATCCGTTTGATGAATTTGCGCCGTGTATCCGTGGGATAGCGGAAGATCACCACATCACCCAGGGCCGGGGAGCGAAAACGATAGGAGATCTTATCCACGAGCAGACGTTGACCATGAACCAAGGTAGGCTCCATGGAACGGCCCTGGACATGGAACGATTGGGCGATAAAGGCAATGATGAACAATGCAAAAAGAACCGCCACTACAAAGGCATGGATGTATTCTTGGAGCTCCGTCCGTTCCATGCAGTTTCCCTCCCTGCGCGCGTTGCAGAACGAAAAAAGGGGAGTGAGTTCACTCCCCGACACTGGCTATGACATACGACGTTCTTTGATACGAGCGGACTTCCCTGAACGCTCCCGCAGATAGTACAGCCGTGAACGGCGAACTTTTCCGTGACGCACCACTTCAATGCGGGCAATCCGGGGTGAGTGAATGGGGAAGGTTCGTTCGACACCAACGCCTTGGGAAATTTTCCGAACAGTGAAGTTCTCGTCGATGCCGGCACCCATGCGGCGCAGCACAACTCCTTGGAAAATCTGAATCCGTTCGGTGTTTCCCTCTACAACCTTCACGTGAACTTTCACGTTATCGCCGCCGCGAAATTGCGGAATGTCGGTCTTCAGTTGTTCTTTTGTGATACTTTCAACGATATTCATGGTTAGACATGTCCTCCTTTCTTGCGATCCTCAGATTGGATCTCCTCCACCAGCTGCAGAACTTCCTGCGGCAGTTGGGGTCTATCCAGCAGGTCTGGTCGACGCTGCAGTGTTCTTCGAATGGATTCCTTCAAGCGCCAGCGCCGAATTTGGCCATGATGGCCGCTGAGCAAAACGGCGGGCACTTCCATATTGCAAAATACCCGGGGCCGTGTGTAATGGGGGTGTTCCAACAGCCCATTGTAAAAGCTGTCCTCCGGGGCAGATGCTTCCGCACCCAGCACCCCGTCAATCAGTCTGCCCACGGCATCAATCAACACCATAGCCGGCAGTTCGCCGCCGGTTAGTACATAGTCCCCTATGGACAATTCCACATCCACATACAGGTCGCGCAAGCGCTCATCGATTCCTTCGTAGTGACCGCACAGAAGGATGAACTGGGACATGACGGCCATATCCGAAGCTATAGACTGGGTCAATGTCCTGCCCTGCGGGGTCAAATAGACCACTGGACCTGGGTTGCTCATTTGGACAAATTCCAATGCCCGGGCCAGGACGTCGGGCTTCATGACCATGCCAGCACCGCCTCCGTAGGGCGTATCGTCCACAATGCGGTGCTTATCTTGGGCGAAGTCGCGGATATTCCACAACGAGATCTGGATGATCCCCTGTTTGCGCGCTCTTCCAATGATGCTGTGACTCAAAGGTCCTGCAAACATTTCTGGAAACAGCGTCAAAACATCAATACTCAAGGCCATGGCTAATCCAGAAGTCCTTTCATCAGCTGAATGGTAATAACACCCTGCTCCACGTCGATATCCTGGACAACATCCTCAATGACCGGTATCAAGATGGGCTGGCGCCGTTTGGGATCCGCTGGCCGCACGGAATAGACATCGTTGGCCCCCGTCTGCAGCACATCTTCCACTGTGCCGAGATATTGGCCCTCCGTGGTAATGACCTTCAATCCGATGAGCTCAAAGATGTAATGCCGGCCTTCCGGCAGCGGCACAAGGTCTTCCGGCTGCACCTGCACCAGCAGCCCCTTCAGCTGTTCGGCTTCATTGATCGAATCAATACCTGCCAGTTTCACAATGACGCTGTTTTGCTGAAAACGAACCGCTTCCACGGCATATTCGCCGTGCAGCGTGTGCCCATCGCGGTCAAAGAGCAGCAAGCTTTCCATCGCAGCGAAGCGTTCGGGAAATTCTGTCTGCGGACGAAGCCGCAGTTCCCCCCGAAGTCCTTGTGTCCGGCCGACTTCACCAATGACGATCCATTTTACATCCATCGGCGGACACACCTAGTCCACAATGTCCACATGGACCCTTGTGCCCTGCTTCATAGCTGCTGCTTTGGTGACGGTACGGATGGCTTTGGCTACTCGTCCCTGCTTGCCAATGACGCGTCCCATGTCTTCTTGGGCTACCCGCAGTTCAAACACAGTCTCATCGTCTCGTTCCACGACGGTGACGGAGACGCTATCTGGATCATCCACTAACGAACGTGCGATAAACTCAACAACATCTTTCATGGATAGTCCCTCCTTACCCTTAGTTTTTGCCAGCGGTGAATTTTTCCATTACACCACTCTTCTTCAGTAAGGAACGAACAGTATCCGACGGCTGGGCACCCTTTTGCAGCCAGTCTAAAGCTTTTTCTTCATCCACCTTGATTTCCGCAGGCTCTACAATGGGGTTGTAATAGCCCAAAGAATCAATGAAGCGGCCATCTCGCGCAGCGCGCGAGTCTGCAACTACCAAACGGTAGAACGGACGCTTCTTTTGACCCATTCTCTTTAAACGAATACGTACTGCCATGATCTTTCACCTCCTGCTTGCGCAAATATCTATTCCACCTCACAATGTGAGGGGATCACCCAAATAGGGAAAACCGCTTCTTCGCTTTCTTCTTCATCTTGTCGCTGCCACCGGTTAACTGCTTCATCATCTGCTTGGTCTGTTCGAACTGTTTTAGCAGCCGGTTGACATCCTGCACGCGGACGCCAGAACCGCGAGCGATTCGCTTGCGCCTGGATCCTCCGATAATCTGTGGTGAGCGACGCTCGTCCGGTGTCATGCTGTCAATGATAGCTTCCACCCGCCGCAGCTGTCCCTCGTCCACTTCCATGTTCTTCAACTGTTTGCCCACACCGGGAATCATCCCCATCAGTTGGTCAATGGGCCCCATGTTCTTCACCTGCTGGAGCTGTTCCTTAAAATCCTCTAAGGTGAACTCCGCTCGCTGCAGCTTGGCCGCCATGGCCTCAGCTTTCGACCGGTCCATGCTGGCTTCTGCTTTTTCGATGAGGCTGAGCATATCACCCATGCCCAAGATACGGGACGCCATGCGGTCCGGATGGAATGATTCGAGACCGTCCATCTTTTCACTGGTACCAGCAAATTTGATGGGCTTGCCAGTGACCGCTTTGACCGAAAGGGCTGCACCCCCGCGGGCATCGCCATCAAGTTTTGTCAGAACAACACCGTCAATACCTAACTGTTCATTGAAGGACTCGGCCACATTCACAGCATCCTGCCCGGTCATGGCATCCACAACCAACAAGATCTCATGGGGCCGAACTTCCGCCTTAACGTTGACCAATTCTTCCATCAAGGTTTCGTCGATATGCAGTCGACCCGCCGTATCCAAGATCAACACGTCGCTGCCATGTGCATCAGCATGCTGCCGCGCTTCCCGAGCAATGCGCACAGGATCCTCTTGACCGAGGGTAAACACGGGAACTTCAATCTGTTCTCCTAAGACCTGCAGCTGCTTAATGGCTGCTGGTCGGTAGATGTCTGCAGCGGCCAACAGCGGTCGGTGACCCTTGGCCTTCAGCATTCGGGCCAGCTTAGCCGAGGCCGTGGTCTTTCCGGCACCCTGCAGACCCACCATCATAATCACTGTGGGCGGTCGACTGGCGAACGTCAGCTTGGCTTGGCTGCCACCCATCAAGTTGGTCAGCTCTTCATTCACGATCTTGATAACCTGCTGCGCTGGGTTGAGGTGTTCAAGCACTTCGCTACCAACGGACCGTTCCTTGATCCTGTTGACAAAATCCTTAACCACTTTGTAGTTGACGTCCGCTTCCAGTAGCGCTAAGCGAACTTCCCGCAGGGCTGCGGTAACATCTTTTTCGGTGAGCTTACCCCGCCCGCGCAGTTTCTGCAGCGTATCCTGCAGACGGTCGGCTAGATTTCCAAAGGGCATGCTCTTACCTCCTAACTGTCACTGAACAGCTCTTGCACACCGGCGGTCAACTCCTCAACACGCTGGGCCAAATCTTGGCGCCCGCCGATTTTAAGGTCTTCCGATAGGGTGCTGAGCTGTGCAGTAATCTCTTCCAGGGTTGTCTGCCGCTGTTGATGTCTTGCCACCAAACCTAGTTTGGCTTCAAAGTCTTCCAGTGTCTGGGTGGAGCGTTTGAGCATATCATAGACGGCCTGCCGGCTGATGTCCAGTTGTTCGCTGATTTCACCCAAGGAAAGGTCATCATGGAAGTACATTTCAAAGATATCCTGCTGCCGCTTTGTCAACAACGGGCCGTAAAAATCGAACAACAGGCTCATTTTCAGGGTCTTATCCATAATGCCCCCCTGTTAAGCAAAATGGCTTTACAGATGCTAGTATACCACGCAGGTGCCATATGTCAAGACTGCGCGGCGATTTTTCTTTACAGCGGAACGGGCATCAGCCGAAGAGAGCTTGGGCAAACTCCTCCGCATCAAAGTCCTGCAGGTCATGGTACTGTTCACCCACACCGATGAGCTTTACAGGAATATTCAGTTCCTGCATTACAGCCATGACAATTCCACCCTTGGCTGTGCCGTCCAGTTTTGTCAGCGCGATACCCGAAACAGGGACAGATTCGCTGAAAATCTTGGCCTGCGAAAGTGCATTTTGACCGGTGGTGGCATCCAGGACCAGGAGGATTTCATCGATGGGATGATCCAGTTCCCGCTGTAGGACCTTGTGAACCTTGCCCAGTTCCTTCATAAGATTGGTCTTTGTCTGCAGCCGACCGGCTGTGTCGAGAATCAGCACGTCGGCGCTCCGAGCTTTGGCTGCTGCCAAAGCATCAAAGGCGACGGCTGCAGGATCGGCTCCTTCTTTGTGGGCAATAATGTCCACGCCCACGCGCTGGGCCCAGATCTCCAATTGATCAATGGCTGCAGCGCGGAATGTATCGCCAGCGCCCAGCAAAACCTGGGCACCTTCCTGCTTGAAGCGATAAGCCAGCTTGCCGATGGTTGTGGTCTTGCCGGCGCCATTAACACCTACGACCATGATGACAGCCGGGCGCTTTTCACTGACGTTCAGCGATGCTGCGTGGGTTCCCAACAGATCGGCAACCTCTTCCTGCAAGAGCCGCCGCAGTTCGCTGCCTTCTGTGATCTTTTCGCGCTTTACACGATCCCGTAACCGTTCCATGAGAGCTACTGTGGTCGGCATACCCACATCCGCCTGGATCAGAAGATCCTCCATATCTTCGAAAAGCTCTTCATCAACAGTGCGCCCTGTGACCAGTGCCTCCACCTTATCAGCCAAGCCCTGGCGGGTCTTAGAGAGGCCCGCCCGCAGCCGCTGGAACAGACTCCGTCCTTCGGCTTCGGGGTACGCTTCTGTGTGATCGGGTTCCGTCTCTGCTAGTGCAGGGTCTGCCGAGCGCTCTTCAGCGCTGACCTTGGATTCGGCGTCTGCGGCAGTTTGCTGTGTGTTGTCTTTGTCTTTGCGGCCAAATAGCTTCTTCCATACCATGTGGACTGCCCCCTTAGGCTAGTTTTACAGACATCAACTGCGATGCCGCGGTTTTTTCCATGGTAACGCCGTAGAGAACATCCGCTGCTTCCATAGTTCCTACGCGGTGCGTGATCACCAGGAACTGCGTATCTTGGGCAAACTCTTTCATCAGTTTTGAGAACCTCGCCAAGTTTGCATCATCCAGGGCAGCATCGATTTCATCCAGGACGCAAAATGGTGTTGGTTTCACACGGCGAATGGCGAAGAGCAGTGCGATGGCTGTCAGGGAACGTTCGCCCCCGGAAAGCAGCAGCAGATTGGTCAGCTTCTTGCCGGGTGGCTGCGCTACCACTTCCACGCCGGTCTCCAGCAGCTCTTCCGGTTCTGTGAGAACAAGGTCGGCCCGCCCACCTTGGAAGAGTTGGGCAAAGATGGCCTGGAACTCCCGGCGCACCCTGCGGAACGTTTCCGAGAATCGTTGTTCCGACGTCTGATCCATTTCTTGGATAACGTCATGAAGTGTTTGGCGGGCATCCTGCAGATCCTCATACTGCGCTGTCAGAAAGGTCTGCCGCTGCACAAGCTCCTCATACTCTTCAATAGCCGCCGGGTTGACCATACCTAGGCCTTTGACTTCCCGCCGCAGCCGCTCCAGTTCTTGGGACAGTTTGCCGGCGGGGCGCTGTACATCCCGTTGAAGCAGGGCCGCAGGATCACAGTCTCGCTGGGCCACCTCTTCTGCGATCTGCTGCAGTTCCATTTCGACACTGCGCTCCTCGATTTCTAGACCATGAATGGCCTTTTCTGCTTGGTTGAGCTGTCGCTGCACCTGTTTTTCTTTGGTTCGTTGGCTTTGAACCGTGCTCTGCAGCTGTCCTCGTTCGTCCCGCAGCTGGCGCAGCTGTTGCTCCATATCCTTCTGCTTTACCTGACTTTGCTGCACTGATGCGTCCAGTGCCTGCAGTTCATCTTGGAGTTCTTGATGGCGTCGTTCGATGGCGTCACAACGTTCCCGATAACCGGCAGCGGCTGCGCTCACCTTTTCCAAGGCGGTCTTGGCCTGCTGCAGCTGTTCTTCCGCCTGCTTCTTTAAGCCTAACGCCTCAGCGTGCTCAACTTTGGCCGCGGTCAGTCCATCTTGATGACGTTCCAGCCCTTGGCTGAGCTGCTTTAAGTCCACTTCTTGTTTTTGGATGGAACTGCGCTGTGCATCTTCAGCGGCGTGCATTTCTGCAACGGCAGTGGTGGCATCTGCTTGGCTATGGCTCAGTCCTTGGATTTCCTCGACGAGCTCTTGTTCTGTCTTGGCTGCATGTTCGCCTGCAGTTTGGAGCTTTGCCAAGCGCTGTTCGGCTTGGTCCAGCTGCATCTGCACCCGTTCTTGTTCGGAACGTTGGGCGCGCGCTTCATCGCGCAGGTCCTCCACAGCCTGGACTGAACTTTGTTCCAGCTGGCGCCGACGCCCGAGAAGCTCCTTAGAAGCGGTTAGTTCTGCGCGTTGTTCTTCCTCCCGGTGCTGCAGCTGGGCAATTTCGTTCTTGCGGTTCAAGACTCCGCTGCTGCGGCCTTTCATGCTGCCACCGGTCATGGCTCCCGAGGGGGCGATGACATCCCCTTCCTTGGTAACAATGCGTCCAAAGGATGGCAGCTGCTTCTGCAGCGCCAGGGCATCATCTAGGGTTTCGGTGAGAACCACGCGCCCCAATACAGAAGCTACGGCGCTGCGGCACCCAGCATCCACCGCGATCAGGTCCATGGCCGGGCCCACCACGCCGGATTCCGCCCAATAGCGTTGGTAACTGTCCGGAAACGACTGTTCCTTCATGGAGTCGATGGGCAGGAAGGTGGCACGACCGGCCTTCTTGTCTTTCAACCATTGGATAGCCAGCTGTGCATGGCGCCGCTGGGGTACCAATACGTGCCCCACAGCCGAGCCCAAGGCAATCTCGATGGCAGTCTCCCACCCCGGCGGTACGGTAATGACGTCAGCAATGGTACCGATCATTGAAATTCCCTCTGGCTGCGCCTTCATCAGCTGACGAACACTGTACTGCAGACCTTCGTAGTTGGCCTCGAGACCCTCCAGCGCCTGCCGCCGGGATTCTAGTTTGCCCACAGAGTCTTCCAGCTGCTGGCACCGCTTTTGTGCCTGCTCCCGCTCTTGGACCCCAGCGTTCGCTGCCGCTGCCGCTTCTTTACCACGGTTCTCCAACTGTGCCCAAACCTGCTGCAGTTTTTGGTGCTGCTCTTTCAGTGCTCGAACCTCAGCTGTGACATCCTGTTGTTCCTGCTTGTTGGCATCCAGCGCTGCCTGCACCTGCACTCGCTGAGCTTCGAGAGACTGGTGGCGCTGTTCATAGTCGCGCACCTGGTTGCGCTGTTCCGCAAGGCTGCGCATGGCTTCGAAGAAGGCCTCTTTGGCGTCTTCTAGTTGCTGCTCGAGAACATCCCGTTGGCGACGCATGGACTTGGTGGTGTATTCTAGATCCTCCAGCTTGGTTAGGGATTCTTGACAAACTGCAGCCCGTTGCTGCAGCGTCTCGGTGCGTATCGCCAGCAGCTGCTGCCATTCGTTGTACTCCTCTTCACTGCCGCGCAGTTCTTCCTGGAGCTGCTGCAGCTGCTGTTGGCCGTGGGTCAGACGTTCACGATTGAGATCCCGCTGGCCCGCCAGCTCCTGCAGCTCCTGTTGGGCAGCCATGAGGTGTTCCTGCTGTTGATCAATGGTTGCTTCCAGCTGTGAAAGACGCTCCTGGTATTCTGTGGTACGGCTCTCAATGGCCGTCATTTGTTCCGCCAGACGATTGTGTTGTTGGCGGTGGGTGCGCAGCTGCGCCGATTGCTCTTGGCGAGCTCCGTCCAAATCCCGCAAACGGAGGCTGTAGTGGTCCAGCTCCACTTCCAAGAGATTCGCTGCCAGCTGATTATACGTACGGGTTTTGGCTGCTTCCTTCTGCAGCGGGCCAACGCGCTGTTGGATTTCGTGAAGAATATCGCTGATTCGTTCGGCATCGTGATCCACCCGTTCCAACTTGCGCAGGGCCTCTTCTTTCCGGGTGCGGTATTTGATAATCCCGGCTGTCTCTTCGAGAAGAGCCCGTCGATCCTGGGAGCGGGCACTGAGCACAGTATCGATCTGACCTTGACTAATAATGGCGTGTCCCTCGCGACCAAGGCCTGTATCCGTGAAGAGATCGTGAATATCCTTGAGACGACAGGGAGACTTATTGATCAAGAACTGGCTTTCGCCGCTGCGATAGACGCGGCGGGAGATGGTGATCTCGTTATACTCCAAAGGGAGGAACTGATCGCTGTTGTCCAGTGTCAGATGGACTTCGGCCATACCTAACGGTTTTTTGCCATCGGAACCGGCAAAGATCACATCTTCCATCTTAGTGCTCCGCAGTGTCCGGGCACTCTGCTCCCCGAGAACCCAACGAACGGCGTCCGAGATATTACTTTTGCCACTGCCATTAGGGCCTACGATGGCGGTGATGCCTTCTGTGAAGTCCAACTTCACCTTGCTGGCAAAGGACTTAAAGCCCAGTAGTTCCAACTGCTTAAGGCGCATGGACGATCCTCCGTTTCCCGTGGGTGCTTGTTCAGATGTATTTTACCACAAACCGCAAGGAAAGAGAAACACATCAATCTGCCGCCCCTACCTTTCGCCGCGACGGTGCGGCAGGCATGACGACGCGAGTACGAAAAAGCACGGCCCCGAGAATGGGCAGGCCGTGCCTGGCACGATTCTGTAATGGATCCCGCACCCAGCATCTCGAACCGTTCCTATGTCTACGATCCAGATATGGAAGGAGACGTCACTTCTAAATTAGCTAGCGCCTTGCGGGCTGCTTCCTGGGCTGCTTCCTTTTTGCTGCGTCCCCTTCCACGGCCCAACACCTGGCCACGAAAACAGACATCCACCTCGAACGTCTTGTCATGGTCGGGGCCAATCTCTTTGGCCAAATGATAGAGGGGAGTTTCCTGGCTAATCTGCTGTAAATGCTCCTGGAGGGCGCTTTTGGCATCCACTAATGCCAGCTCTCGCTCCTGCCAAGAGGGCAGCAGCTGCAGAATAACAGGCCGGATCGTATCCAGATTC
Organism: Clostridiales bacterium; assembly: GCA_003559095.1. Taxonomy (GTDB): domain Bacteria; phylum Bacillota; class Limnochordia; order Darwinibacteriales; family B1SED10-159; genus SLOZ01. The sequence goes on from PWMW01000218.1 coordinate 29,200, forward strand.
GAGTCCAAATACATAGCGCCGATGACAGCTTCCACGGTGTCACACAGCAGCGAATCCCGCTGTCGAGCTCCCGTCCGCTCTTCGCCTTTGCCGACCCGCAGGCATCGATCCAACCCCAGCTTACGGGCTAGTTCCGCCAACGGGGGCTGACTTACCAAGAGGGCACGGATCTTGGCCAACTGTCCTTCCCTCAGCCCTGGGTACTGCTGAAACAAGTGATCGCTTACTACCAGCTGCAGAACTGCATCACCGAGGAATTCCAACCGTTCGTTGTTACCGCTGGGGTTGTGAGCCGAGCTTTTGTGGGTCAGTGCCAGCTGCAGCAGGGATACATCCTGAAAATGGTATCCCAATGCAGCCTGCAGATTCACCAAAGCACGCTTTGCTCTCATTGGTTCTCCCACCGTTGAAATACCAAAACCCCATTGTGGCCTCCAAAACCGAATGAGTTGGACATAGCTGCGTTGAATGTCGTTTGACGACTGCTGTTGGGCACGTAGTCCAGGGGACATTCCGGATCCGGAGTCTCGTAATTGTACGTCCCCGGGATAATTTGGTACTTAAGGCTGTACACTGTGATGGCAGCCTCCACAGCACCAGCGGCGCCCAAGAGATGGCCTGTCAACGACTTCGTGGAACTGACGGGCACATGGTCAGCATTGCTGCCGAACACAGCTGCGATGGCCTGACTCTCGAATTTGTCGTTATACTCCGTGGATGTACCGTGAGCGTTGATGTACCCAATGTCGTTAGGTGTCAAACCAGCGTCGCGAATAGCGGCTTTCATAGCCCGCTGGGCGCCTTCGCCTTCCGGAGCCGGCGATGTAATGTGGTAGGCATCGGCGGAAGAGCCGTAACCGACGATCTCCGCAAGGATATTCGCACCGCGTTCCAACGCGGAGTCCAGGCTTTCGAGCATCAGCACACAGGCTCCTTCACCCATGACAAACCCGTCACGATCTTTGTCAAACGGGCGGCTGGCCCGCTGCGGCTCATCGTTACGTGTGGACAAAGCTCGGGCCGCGGTGAAGCCAGCCATACCCAACGGCGAGACGGCAGCCTCAGCGCCCCCTGCCAGCATGGCATCGGCGTCGCCCCGGGCTATGATGCGGAAGGCATCACCGATGGAGTGTGTGCCCGTGGCACAGGCCGTGACTGAACAGGAATTAGGGCCTTTGGCTCCAGTCTGAATGGAGATCTGCCCGCTGGCCATGTCTGGAATCAGCATCGGGACAAAAAACGGACTGATACGGCTGGGGCCTTTTTCACTCAGCACTTTTGCCTGCTGCTCGATGGTCTGGATGCCACCAATCCCTGATCCTACGATGACACCTACCCGTTCTGACCGCTCCGCCATGGGAAATCCGGACGTGTCCACTGCTTGTCGGGCTGCTGCTACAGCCAGCTGACAGAATCTATCCATGCGCCGGGCATCTTTGCGATCCATATAGTCGCCCGGGGTAAAGTCTTTAATTTCAGCACCAATCTTGACCGGAAAGTCTCCCGTGTCGAAACTGGTAATGTAGTCAATGCCGGATGTACCCTGCAGAAGATTCTTCCACAACGCATCCATTTCACCTAAGGATGTGATACAGCCCACACCCGTAATAACAACTCGTCGGTTCAACCTAGTTCACCTCTCATTTCGAAAAAAGGAAGTCCTCGAATCAAGGACTTCCCCACTGTGCTGCCGCTGCAGCGGTTCACCCAGACATTCGCTAAGCCAAACCGATTATTCGCTCTGGGCAGCAATGTAATCCACAGCATCCTTAACTGTGGCAATCTTTTCAGCATCCTCGTCAGGGATGGACAGATCAAATTCTTCTTCAAAAGCCATAACCAGCTCCACCACATCCAGCGAGTCGGCACCCAGATCCTCCACGAAGGAAGCTTCCAACGTGACCTCATCAGGGTCTACACCCAGCTGTTCCACAATGATCTCTTTCACTTTGTCCATTAATTCCACGGCAGTCACCTCCTTGCCTCCTGCTTGATTATATTAACAAACCGCCATTGACGTGAATGGTCTGGCCTGTAATATAGCGACTATCATCAGAAGCTAAAAACACCACAGCTCCAGCCACATCCTCAGGCTTGCCGGTATTCCCCAAAGGAATCTGCGAACGAATCTGCTCGGTCTGCTGTTCCGTCAAGGCCGCAGTCATATCCGTGTCGATGTACCCGGGAGCGATGGCATTGACCAAGATGCCGCGGCTGGCTGTCTCTCTGGCCAATGCCTTTGTGAAGCCAACCAATCCTGCTTTCGCAGCTGCATAGTTGGTCTGCCCGGCACTGCCCGCAAAACCGACCACCGAAGAAATATTGATAATTCGCCCACTGCGCTGCTTCATCATGGGACGCACAACCGCCTGGGAAACATGAAAGGCACCAGTGAGGTTAACGTCGAGCACCTGCTGCCAATCCTCCTCGGACATTCTCATGAGCAGGCCATCCCGAGTAATCCCGGCGTTGTTCACAACGATGTCGATGCGACCCCATTGGCTGACCAAGGATTGGACCATGGTTCTGACGCTGTCGCGGTCTGCAACATCCGCAGCAAAACACACAAAACCATATTCTTCCTGCAGCTCTTGCAGCAGAGATTCATTGCGGCCGCAGATAGCCACCTGCGCGCCTTCCGCTGCCAGCCGCAGTGCAACGGCGCGGCCAATGCCCCGAGTGGCGCCGGTTACCAACGCTGTCTTACCCTGCAGTATCATGCTACTACAACCCCTTTGCCTTATGCAAGACTTATTTTGAGCCCTTTGACGATTCGTTTGCTGAAGGAACTTACCACAGGATGGTTTCCAAACTCCACTAACGTATCGGCCCCCAGGGCATGCGCTGCCGCCACAGCTTCCGTCCACCGTACCGGCGATGTCAGCTGGGCCACCAGCTCGTCCTTGACCTGTTCGGCAGTGGTCAATGGGACTGCCGTGGCGTTGGCAATGAGCGGCGCCTGCGGAGCAGCGAACTTCAGTTCATCAAGGTACGAGCGCAGTTCCGCTGCGGCTGGTCCCATGAGTACCGAGTGGAAGGGCCCCGAGACCTGCAGTGGCACCACCCGGCGCGCTCCCGCATCCTGGGCCAACTGTTCAGCCTGCTTCAGTGCGGTTAGCTGTCCGCTGAGAACGATCTGCCCCGGCCCGTTAAAGTTGGCGGCTTGCACCCATCCGAACTCACGGCTTGTTTCGCAGACGGCTTCCACTTGCTCTGCATCCAATCCGAGAATGGCCAGCATGCCACCGCCTTCTGGGTAAGCTTCACTCATCAGTTGCCCGCGCCGCTGCGCCAATTTGACGCCATCGCCGAAGCTGAAGCAGCCAGCTGCCGCGGCCGCGGTCACCTCACCGAGACTGTGCCCGAGAAAACAGCAGGGGTGCCCGTGAGAATCCTGGCGCAGAGACCAAAGAGCGTACGTGACTGCGAAGATCAGCGGCTGCGAATACTGTGTATCCTGGAGCCGTTCTTCGGGCCCTGTCTGGGCCAATGCGGTCACATCGTAGCCGAGAATTCCAGAAGCTTCCTGCAGCAGAGACACTGCCGGTGACTGCAGCAGCGTCGCTGCCATGCCAAGCTTTTGCGCACCTTGACCGGGAAAGACGGCAGCATACACTAGACCTCACCTCGTCCCCAGCGCAGTACCATGGAGCCCCATGTCAAACCGGCCCCAAACCCTACCATCAACAAATAGTCACCGTCATGTAGACGTCCGGCTTCATCCAACTCGGCCAATGCCAGACCGATGCTGGCGGCCGAAGTATTGCCGTAGCGGTTCACATTGATGTACAAATGTTCATCATCAATCCCCAGTTTGGCAGCGGATGCCTTGATAATCCGGACATTGGCTTGATGCGGAATGAACCAGCGAATATCTTCATGATGCATGCCCGCCTTTTCCAAAACGCGCTTGGTGGAATCACTCATGATGCGCACGGCGAACTTGAACACATCATTGCCCGCCATCCGCAGATAATGCTGTTTGGCCGTGACCGTCTCGTGGGAAGCCGGCAGACGGGATCCTCCCGCCGGCAGGTAAAGATGGTACCCGCCAGAGCCATCCGACCCGAGTTCAGAGGCTATGACTCCGTGGCCTGCAGCCACAGGCCCCATAACGGCTGCTGCTGCACCATCGCCGAACAGAACGCACGTGGAACGATCGGTGTAGTCCGTAATGCGGCTCAGCACATCCACGCCAATAACCAGGACACGGGAGCGGCCACCTTTGACCAAACTAGCCCCCACGTCCAAACCGTAAACGAAGCCTGAACATCCGGCAGAGAGGTCGAAGGCAGCGGCCTGCTTGGCACCGAGGCCGTCTTGGACCAGACACGCCGTGGCTGGAAACGCCATATCCGGCGAAATCGTAGCCACCACAATCATGTCCAACTCCGATGCATCCACACCGGCTGCCACCAGAGCTTTCTTGGCTGCAGCCAACGCCAGGTCAGAAGCGGCCGTGTCAGAATCGGCAATGCGCCGTTCTTCAATGCCTGTGCGGCTGCGAATCCATTCATCGGAGGTTTCAACCATCTGTTCCAGATCTTGATTGGTCAGTATGCGATCCGGTACTGCGTAACCTACACCCCAGATACCGGCCTGTGTTTCCGTCAAATTAATCACCCACCATGGTTTCGGCAATGGTTTCCACTACATGGTTTTCTGCTGCTTCCGCAGCGACGCGAATAGCATTGCGAATTGCTTTGGCATTGGAACTGCCATGGGCAATGATGGAAATGCCGTTAACGCCAAGCAGAGGGGCACCGCCGTATTCTGTATAGTCCATTCGTTTTTTGATCTGCCGCAGGCCGGGCTTGAGCAGGAGTGCTCCAAGTTTCGTCAGTGTCGTCTTGGTAAACTCTTCCTTCATCATGCCAAATAGCGCACTGCCCAAGCCTTCGGCGAACTTGAGGACGATGTTGCCTACGAAGCCATCGCAGACGACCACGTCCACATGACCTTTGGGGATTTCCCGTCCTTCGATATTGCCGATGAAGTTTAATGAAGAATTTTGCAGCACCTGGTACGCTTTCTGGGCCGCTTCGTTGCCCTTGGTTGGCTCTTCGCCAACGTTCAGCAATCCGACCTTGGGGTTTTGCACACCCAACACTTTCTCGGCGTAGATGGAACTCATTTGGCCAAACTGAACCAATTGGCTGGGACGACAGTCCACATTGGCTCCCACGTCTGCCAGCAGGCAGACGCCGGTGAGCGTTGGCATGAGTGATGTGATGGCTGGTCGTTCCACACCCTTGATCCGGCCGATCCCCAAGAGAGAGGCTGCCATAGCTGCCCCGGTGCTACCGGCACTGATCATGCCCCCAGCTGCGCCAGACTTAACTAACGCTGCAGCCACGGTTAAGCTGGAATCCTTCTTTTTGCGAACGGCCTCTACAGGCGCTTCGTCCATACCGATGACTTGCGTTGCATGCACAATCTCGACACCATCAGACCCTTCTTTGTTGGCCACCAGAGGCCGCAGAGCGGCTTCGTCACCCACTAACAGGACCTCGATGCCATGCATAGCTGAGGCTTCCAGAGCCCCGGCCACAATCTGCTCCGGCGCGTAGTCTCCACCAAAGGCGTCAACGGCAATTTTCATGGATTCATATCCTCCTTATGGGCTACATCCATCACGACAAATGTGCCAGAGAATACTATCTCCTGCTCAACCCGGCTTTCCACATCAACCACGAAACGAGCTTGTTTGCGCTCGCGAACTTTGGCTTGACATACTACCCGCTCATCGAGACGCACAGCCTTTTCGAACTGCACTTGGGCCGTGGCTGTGAGAGCCATCGATGAGTTCACAATGGCTACCGCCAAGGAATTGCCCTGGGCAAAAAGGTGATGCCCCCGCACGATCTTGCTCCGTTCAAAGACCATGTCGTGGTGAATGGGGAGGATGGATACTCCTTGTGAGCCCAAATCCAGCTGCACCAGCTCACCGATGACTTCCATCCCGTGCATGGAACGAAGCTTGGAGTGCGTGGTCTCGGCCATTTCTTTGGTTCGTTCACGCAGTTCCGGTATGTTCAGAGCCATGCGATCGAGGCGAATGGTGGCGATGGAAACATGGAAGAGGTCTGCCAGCTGTTGGTCCGTCAAAAAGGGGTCCTCCGTCAACTTAACACGCAGTTTTTCTCGACGTTCTTGTCGCATACTGGCCATAGTATAACACCTCCTGTTAGCACCAGGTTGTAATTGATGGGTATAGTATAATGGATGCAGCTGTTTTTGTAAAGAGCAAAAAAAAGATGCAGAGGGCATCCCCCTAGCATCTTTAAGGCAATTATTCAGCAGTCTTCGCCTTGACCACTTCGCGGCCGTTATAGCTTCCGCAGTTAGGGCAGACGCGATGAGGCAGCTTGGGCGATTGGCATTGTGGACACGTATTTGTGTACAGGCGGTTCAGTTTCCACTGGGAGCGGCGCAGCCGTACCCGAGTCTTGGAATGTTTTCTTTTTGGTAGAGCCATGAATATTCCTCCTCTCCTACTCTTTCAACAGATCCGCCAATGCTGCAAGACGGGGATCTGTAACGTGGTTCGTGCAGTTACAGTGAACTTTATTCAGACTCTGGCCGCAGGAATGGCACAGGCCCTTGCAATCTGCGTCGCAGATGGTCTTCATCGGAACAGACAGCAAAACGGTGTCCCAAAGCAGTTGTTGAAGATCCAATTCATCTCCATGGTAGGTGGGAATACCATCCAGCCATTCTTCGTCATTGTCCTGATTCAACTCGGCAGCTTTCGCTTGCGGCAGGTATTCTTCGGCAAACTTCGCTTCCAACACCTGCTCATAGTCTTCTAGGCAGCGGGTGCAATTCAGGCGTACTTTAATGCTCAAAGAACCCTCCACATACATGCCGCGTCCTGTGTTGGTGACTCGCCCCTCCACCGTTAGCGGGGAAGACTCGGCAGCAACCTGCGGCGCTTCCTCCGCTAGCTTCCAGGGAACATCCTGGGAAAATGTCAAAACATCGCCTTTGTGGCCCTTCAATGATCGAATATTGATGATCACCGGATTCACCTCATAAATTATACAAAGATTACGGAATGCTGTCAAGCAAAAACCTTAACATCCATCCTCGTTCGTAAGCCGGGGTCCATCCTCCTACGACTGCCGGTGCCTGCCCAATACATCAAGGAGCTCCGGCATGACCTCTGCGGTCCGCTGGCGCCCCCGTTCAATGATCTCCGCAGCCCGGTTCAGCTGTGTGGACATGACGTCGGGCATGTCCATTTTGATGGTAAAATGGGCGCGCTGTCCCCGGCTCTCGGCAATATCACGCTCAAGGATATCAACAGTGCGCATAATGATGTCCGGGACTGTTTTTAAGCGTCCGCGGGGCTCAGGAAAGCCCACGTCCACTCCGATGACAAAGTCCGCCCCCAGCTGCGGTGGAATGTCATCCGGGACGCGATTTTTCAGTGCTCCATCTACCAAGAGCCGTCCCTCCAGTTCCACTGGGACGAAGACCCCTGGGATCGACATACTGGCCCGAATGGCCGTGGCCGCGTTTCCCCGTCGGAAGACCACTTGCTCACCGGTATACAGATCAGCAGCTACAAAGGCAGCCGGAACTCGCAGCTGTTCAATATCAGCATCCTTCGTGAGGACCCGCAGCATCTGGTAAATGCGTTCTGACGATACAAAACCCGCAGATGACAGGGTCAAGCGTACCAGGTCATCCCAGTTCAGCGCAGTGGCCATGCGGGCCAAGAGCTGCCTATCAACGTCTGCTGCATAAAGACCGCCGATGATGGCACCGATACTAGTTCCAGCCACGCAGTGAATGGCGATCTTGTGCTGCTCCAGCACGTCCAGCACGCCAATGTGCGCCAGCCCCCGGGCTGAACCGGCACCTAAGGCCAGCCCGATCTTGGGGTGGTTCATTGGATTCACCTCGGTTCACGGGGATCGGCAGGCCCATGCTCCCATGGGTGCACCGCTAAACAGGCAGTTATACCTAACCGAGCATCTCCTGAAAGTCCAAATCGGTCGTCACAAGCTTCCGCAGGCTAGCTGTCATGCCTCTGGGTCTGCCGTTGGCTCCAGGGCCTCCCGGCCTTTGGTCACCTGAGCTAGAGTCTTTTCCAGAGAATCCTGCAGTTGGGTCAGAACGTCATTGGCGTAGGCCTTAGCACCCTCTTCCATCTCTGCCGCCCGCCGCTGCGCCTCTTCCAGGACACGATCCGCTTCCTGCTGCGCCTGCCTCGTAATCTCGCTTTCCTGGATCAACTTATTGGCATATTCTTCTGCCTGCGAGATCATCCGTTCGGCTTTGTGTTGGCCTTCGGAGATGACGCGGTCCTTTTCTGTTGACACCATCTCCGCACGCTTGACTTCTTCGGGGAAAGCACCGCGGATCTTATCGACGAGATCCAAGACGTCATCGGAGTCCAGAAGTACACGACCAGTGAGTGGAATTTCTGGTGCTTTGTCAATCAGTTCTTCGAGTCGATCCAAAAGCATGATGAGGTTCATTTTGCTATTCATGTGTGCCTCGCCCCTTCTTTTCTCGAAATTTGGCATACAAGCGTTCGGCCACAGCTGGTTCAACCCAGCGGGAAACATCGCCGCCCATGCTGGCCACTTCCTTCACGGCCGATGAACTGAGAAACGAATACTCACTACTTGTCATCATGAACACAGTTTCGATATCGGGAGCCAGCTGCCGATTCATCGATGCCAGCTTGAACTCGAACTCAAAATCCGTGACTGCCCGCAGTCCACGGACAATGGCCATAGCTTTTCTTGCCTTGGCGTACTCCACGGACAAGCCGCTGAAACTTTCGACGGTGACATTATCCAGGGAGGAGGTGGCCTCCTCAAGCATAGTTGTTCGTTCTGTTAGGTCAAACAACGGGGTCTTTTCTGGATTATGTAAGACGGCAATGTACATGTGGTCAAAGAGGCGTGCAGCCCGTTCCACAATATCAATGTGACCATAGGTCACGGGGTCGAAGCTGCCTGGGCAGATCCCTATTCTCATTGCTTGTCCTCCCGTGGGCGAAAAAATGTCAAACACGTATCACCGTAGGTTTCTTTTCGTGTTAAAACTAGATTCAACGGGTCCCCGGGAATATCCTCTTTTCTACCTATTTCAGCGATGACCAAACCGCCCGGGAGAATGAGCTCCCCTGCGGCTATGTCCGCTAAGGTTGCTGCAGCCAGTGACCGATAGTACGGCGGATCCAAGAACACAATGTCAAACCGCCGCTGCTGCCGCTGCAGCACTTTCAAGGCACGTCCTACGTCCATAGCCATGACATCACCGCTGAAGCCTGTATGAAATAAGTTGTCTTTGAGAACCGCGGCGGCCTGACGCGATCGTTCCACGAACACAGCCGCTGCCGCACCCCGACTTAGGGCCTCGATGCCGATGGCGCCGCTGCCGGCAAAAAGATCCAGAAAGCGGCTGCCTTGGACGCGATGGCCCAAAATGTTGAACAGGTTTTCTTTGATCCGATCTGTGGTTGGCCGAGTGTCAAGGCCCTTGATGGTTTTCAGACGACGGCCTTTGGCAGCGCCGGCGATGACTCGCATCGACGAACAACTCCTTTTAGGGCTGCTGCGCGAGTATATCCCGCCGCAGAGTTGGATAGTTGGACAGCGTAGGGTCCTGGACCAGAAGTTCACGGGCCGCTTGCACGGCCTCCTCGAGAAGGGGGCGATCCTGTTGAATATCGGCCAACCGAAACCAAGGTTCGCCGCTCTGACGAACTCCCAATAAGTCGCCGGGACCGCGGATTTTCAGGTCCTCTTCGGCGATGGCTAAGCCATCTTCGGTGCGGCGGATCACCTGCAAACGACTGCGGCCATTCTCCGATTTTGGATCTGCCAGCAAAAAACAGAAAGCCTGCTTGGCGGAGCGCCCGACCCGCCCCCGCAGTTGGTGCAGTTGGGCCAGGCCAAAACGATCGGCGTTCTCAACAACCATGACCGTGGCATTGGGAACATTCACTCCCACCTCAACCACCGTGGTAGCCACCAGAACATCCAGTTCACCGCCGGCAAACGCCTGCATCACCTGCTCCTTTTCCTTGCCCATCTTTCCGTGGACGATACCCACACGAATACTAGCCAAGGGGCCCCTGCGCAGATATTCCACTTCCTGCACGACAGCTCGGGCCTCGACCTTGTCCGATTCTTCCACCAGGGGA
>PWMW01000238.1 GCA_003559095.1 Clostridiales bacterium
ACAATGGTGTTTTGTTCTATCCCATCAACCCCGGGGATGAGGAGCGATCTTGGCAGCGGTTTTACGAAGAGGCTGTTGACGCCTTTTTCCGCGGTGAGTACGCTGGCGAATACGAAGCTCGCATGATTGCCGAGTTTGCCCATCGGCTGCCGGAACAGCCTCCCTGGAAGTAATTTCTAACTGGAGAGCACCTGTGAGACCGCATGGTCTGGGGGGTGCTCTTTCCTGTGGCGGACGATTGCTGCGACGGCAGGTGCTGGGTGCTTGTAAGGCGAAGACAGCAAGCAGAGGCAGCCAAGGCTCTGCCTATTTTGGGAGGTGGTTGGTGTGTGTGATACCGCTGTTTTGTTCGACCGCCAAAGACCGGGACAGCCGTCGTATTTTGCTAAGAACTCGGATCGGGATACAACGGAACTGCAGCTGATTCACGTGGCCCGGGACCCGCTGCAGGATTTTGCGCAGCAGCCGTATTTGGAACGGGTGGAACGCTATGTGCAGTATAATCTGCCTGCCTTGCGGCAGGCCATGGCCGAGTTCGACCATCCGTATAGTGCCGTTTTGTCCCGTCCGGTATGGATGTGGGGTGCTGAGATGGGTGTGAACCAACACGGCGTAGCCATCGGCAACGAGGCGGTGTTTTCCCAGGAGCCGACCCCAGATGAAGGGCTATTGGGGATGGACATTCTGCGTTTGGCTCTGCACAACGCGGCCACCGCAGCCGAAGCGTACCAGTTCATAATCCGTGTGCTGGAGTCGTACGGTCAGGGTGGTGACGGTGGTTATTCGTCGTCTTTGTATTATCACAACTCGTTCCTGATTAAGGATGCTGCCGAAGCATTCTTGTTGGAGACCGCCGGGAAGCACTGGGCGGGCAAGCGCATCGTCGACCGGGCCGCCATCTCCAACACCTATTCTCTGCGGACTGATGGAGAGCAGAGTGATGAAGCCACCCCCGCTGGTGTTGACTTCAAGGCCCACTACGAGGATCGGGCGGTTATGGAACGTCATAATGGCGAGCCGAGACTGGCTTTTTCCACGCGTTATCTGCAGGAGCAGGAACCAGGCTTGGCCATGATGCAGAACCTGCTGCGAACCCACGGCGCTGAAGAAGCGGCGGCAGGTTGGGGTCGGGACGCACTGTGCATTCACCCCCAAGGTTCTGCAGCCGCTGAAAGTACAGCCTCTATGGTGGTTCAATGGGTTCCTGAGGCTGTTATCGTCTGGTTCACCGGCACTCCGCAGCCCTGCCGTTCGTTGTTCAAGCCGCTGCTTTTAGCTGCGGCCGCGGATGCACCCTTCACTGACACGAACTTTGGCAGTCAGTACGCTGAAGCGAACCGCCAGCTCACAAGAGCCGTGGGGCGAGCTCCAGCCGCGGTGCAGCAGCAGATTATGCAGCTGCGGGATACGTGGGAAGAAGGTTATCGCCAGCGGATCGACGTAGCCACGAGGGATACAGAATTGTTAGCCCGCACGTGCCGAGAGTGTTTTGACCAAGAGGCGGACTACCAGAAGCAGGTGCGGGATCTTCTGGGCTGACGCTGACGGGTCGGGAAGGAAGGCTGAAGCCAGCAACGCTGTGGCCCGGCCGTCGCAGTTTGTGGTCTGCGCTGCCGGGTGTTTATCGAAGCGATACAATCTGACCTCAGACAGGCAGTGGTTGGAGACCGCCATGCGTGCGACACAAAAACTCCTCAGCCAAGGGTGGCTGAGGAGTTTCCTATGCATTCGTTGTTGAGTCCTTAGTAGCTGTAGATGCCCCGGCTCAGAGCATCGCGAATGGCGCTGATGACTTTGTTGCCACGCAGGGTAGCGCCAGTGTACGTATCGGCTACAGTGGTGTCTACGATTTCGCCTGGTTGGCGTAGGTCATCCATGGCCGAGCGGATGTCCTTACCGACTAAGTATTGGATCAACTCTTCGTGCTGCTCCAACATACCGACAATCGCTTCGTCTTCGCTGGCCCGGTAGTCCACGCCACGATAGGCCAAACCACGATAGCGGATGGCTGTCACGATGTTGTTTTCCAGTGTAAGCTGGATGCTGACCTGGATCTCACTTCCGTCGGCAAAGATACCGCGGTATGTACCATCTTCGTAACTCCACTGCTGTGCAACAACCGCCGAGGAGACCATCAGCAACATCGCCAACAAACCGACAAACAACATGACTCTAAGACCTTTGAACAAAAAATCACTCCTTTTCATATCCTTAATAATTAATATGCTAACATACTACGTGTGCTTTTTCAAGGCAAATTCGCGACCGATGCGTTCCGACATCCTGCGGGCGTTGTTCGTCTGCAGGGGCTTCTGACAAAGGCTGGCATGTTCCCTCTGTCAGCCCAACGCCAGGGAGAAATCGCACGGCAAGGCAGGATTCAGTGTCCTGTTAAAGGAATTTGAACAAAGGAAAAGGCCTTGGCGGAGGGAAGCGGGTTCTCCCTGCCAGCTTCGTTAGGCCTCTGTGGAAGGTACAGGAATGCGTCGCTGTTGCGTTAGCTGATTGTTGTGGGGCGCCACCTTGGAGGAGGTAGAGCAAATTATGAACAATAGAGAAGCAGTACAGGCTGTTGGGTTTCCCAAGCGGTGGATACACCTAGATTTTCACACGGGACCTGACATTCCGGATGTGGGCAGTCACTTTGACCCAAAAACCTTCGCACAGACGTTTCTGGACGCCAACGTGGACGCCGTGACTCTTTTCGGCATGTGCCACCACGGCCATCTTTATTACGACACCGATCATCCGGCCCGCCACCCATCACTGCCTAGAGACCTGGAACTCCTGGGTGAACAGGTGGAAGCGCTGCGCCGGGTGGGTATCAAAACGCCCATTTATCTGAGCGTCCAGGTCAATGAATACGCAGCAAATCAGCATCCCGAGTGGATTGCACTGACTCCAGAACTACAGCATGTCAAAGGCGGCGGTTCAGCTTTCCGCCCTGCCTGGCAAATTCTGGACATGTCAAGTCCCTACGCCGATTACTTCGCTGACATCTTGGCGGAAGTGCTGACAAAGTTTGCGCCCACCGATGGACTCTTCCTCGATATGTGCTGGGATCAACCCAGTGCGTCGCCTTGGGCTATCCGAGGAATGAAAAAGGTCGGTTTGGACCCAAAATGCGAACAAGACCGGGCGCGGTATGCCCGTCAGTTGGCCCACTCCTATATGGAGCGCTACTCGCAGATGGTCCAGCAGGCCCATAAGGAACCGGTGCGCATCTGGTTCAACAGCCGTCCCAAGACCAACCTCGCAGAAGAGAAGAAATTCCTGCAGCACGTGGAGATCGAATCGCTGCCTACGGGCGGGTGGGGCTATGCGTATTTCCCCTACACGGCCAGATTTGTTCGACCCTTGGGACTGCCGACCCTGGGCATGACTGGACGATTCTTCCGCAGTTGGGGAGACAATGCGTCGCTGAAGCCATTCATGGCCCTGAAGTACGAGTGCTGCCAGATTCTTAGTCAGGGAATGGCCAGCAGCGTTGGGGATCTGCTGCATCCTCGCGGTGTACCGGGCAAGCCGGTCTATGATCTGATCGGGCGTGTTTACGAGCACATCGCTGCCTGCGAGCCTTACGTTGAAGGCGGAACGCTGCAGAGTCAGATTGGCGTCATCGTTGACCCAGACCTCGGCGATAATCCGGGCCCGGCGGGCTTGGGTGTGGTGCGGGCCCTGCAGCAGCTGCGGCACCAGTTTGATATTCTGCCGCCGTCGGCGGACATGACGGGCTATGAGCTGCTCATCGTTCCGGAGACAACCTCGGTGGATGAACAGCTGCGCCTGACGCTGCAGGCCCATGCAGACAAAGGCGGCTCGCTGCTCTTTAGTGGGCCGGCGGCTCTGGATTGCAAGGGTCAACCCCTTTGGGACACCATGGGGTTCACCGTGGCCGAACAGGTGTCTGAGGTCAGCTTCCTGCACGCCGCACCCAGTGTGGCGGAGGGGTTGGAGGACTATGGCTATGTGATGTACGAGCCATGCTACAGTATGGACTCCACGGAGGGCAGTGAAGTCTTGGTTCGATTAGGCCGGGCCTACTTCCCCCGCAGTTATGATCGCTTCTCCGGCCACGACTATACGGCGGAAGCTGCGGTTTCGGAGCAAGCCGCGGTTTTGCGGAAGGCGAACACTGTCACCATGTCGGTACCGCTGTTCGAGGCATTTGGTCGTCACGCCGCGCCGAACTACTGTGTACTCTTGGGCAACATCATTACCCAGCTGCTGCCGAAGCCACTGGTTAAGGATGGGGGTCCCAGCAGCCTCGAAACTACAGTGGTCCATCGGGGTGAAGATATCGTCGTCCATCTGCTCAGTTTCTGCCCCGAGCGCCGGGCTGAAGGCCTGGATATTGTCCAGGACGCCTTTCCGTTGGTGGATGTTCCCATGGCTGTGCGGGCTGACCAAAGACCGCAAAGAGTGTATTTGGCGCCTGGCGATGAGGACTTGGACTTTGAATACAGTGATGGTTATGTGCAGACGAAAGTGACGGTACTGCATGGACACAAACTGCTGGTCTTGGAGGGGGCATTAGCGTGAGCAGTCTTAAGATAACTGACGTTCGGGCTATTGTGACGGCTCCGGCGGGCATTAGCTTAGTGGTGGTGAAGGTAGAAACTTCAGAGCCAGGGCTCTATGGATTGGGCTGTGCCACATTCACCCAGCGGTATCTGACCGTGGCGGCCGCGGTGGACGACTATCTGAAGCCGTTCTTGATCGGTAAGGATCCACGGCGTATCGAAGAGATCTGGCAGTCCAGCATGGTCAGTTCCTACTGGCGCAACGGTCCTGTGCTGAACAATGCCATCTCCGGCGTGGATATGGCCCTCTGGGACATCCAAGGGAAGCTGGCTGGCCTGCCCGTCTACCAGCTTCTCGGTGGCAAGTGCCGGGAAGGGGCTGCTGTCTATAGGCATGCCGATGGCCGCGATGTTGAGGAGTTAGAGGACAATGTCCGATGCTACCTGGAACAGGGTTATTCGCATGTTCGCTGCCAGCTGGGCGGCTACGGCGGGGCCAAGGGCATTCGCAACAAAACCAAGAACCCGCCGGATGGCGTGTACTTTGATCCCGCCGTCTATGCCAGGGATGTTGTGGATATGTTCGACCATCTCCGGGGTCGGCTGGGCTACGAGCCGGAGCTGCTCCACGATGTGCATGAACGGGTACCACCCATTGTGGCTCTGCGGATGGCTAAGGAACTGGAGCCCTATCGGCTGTTCTTCTTGGAAGATCCGCTGGCACCTGAGGATGTGGCGTGGCTGGAGCGCATTCGCCAACAGTGTTCCACTCCCATTGCCATCGGGGAGCTGTTTAATAATCCCCAGGAGTGGGTAGGGCCCATAACTCGCCGGGAACTGGATTTTATTCGGGTCCACATCAGCCAGATCGGCGGTATCACACCGGCTAAGAAGTTGGCTGCTTTGGGTGAAGCCTTTGGTGTCCGGACAGCTTGGCACGGGCCTGGTGATGTCTCACCCGTAGGCCACGCGGCTAACGTTCACTTGGATTTGGCCATTCCCAACTTTGGAATCCAGGAGTGGTGCGGTCTCAGCGAGCAACTTCAGGAAGTTTTCCCGGGCTGCCCCACCGTGGAAGACGGCTATGTGTATGTCAATGACCAACCGGGGTTGGGTATCGACATCAACGAGAAGTTGGCAGCCCAGCACCCATGCAGCAACGAGCTGCCGCGCTGGACGTTGGCCCGGACGCCTGACGGGACAGCGGTGCGTCCTTGAGGAATAACCGTGATCGGATGATCGAGAGAAAGGGGACGAACAATGAGCAAGCGAATTGCGGTAACTGGTGCTGCCGGGCGGTTGGGGCAGTTCATGATCCAAGAGCTGTTGAACGAAGGCTATGCCGTGCGGGCATTGACCCTGCATGACTGGGAGGACAGCCCTGTTGAAGATCAGCGCACGGGCAGTATTCTCGATTTCGATTGGCTGAAAGCCAATCTTGATGGCTGTGACGCGGTGATCCATTTGGCAGCCATTCCCAGCCCTAGGAAGGATCAAGACAGTCTCGTGATGGAGACCAACATGGTCGGCACTTACAATGTTCTTTTGGCTGCTGGCCAACTGGGCATCCAAAAGGTGGCAGCGGCCTCCACCGACTGCACTTTCGGTTTTACGTTCAGTAAGCATCCGCCGCAGCCGGTGTACCTGCCGGTGGACGAGGAACATCCCGATCGGCCCGATGACAGCTACGGACTTTCCAAAATCCTGGCGGAGCGGGTTGCCGATGGGATTGTGCAGCGATTCCCCGAAATGTATATTGCTTCGCTGCGGATCACCATGGTTACGGGCCCCGACGACTACGTGGAGGGCTCGGATTTCCGCCGGGGTATGAGTGATCCCGACCATGGTCCCGAGAATCTTTGGTCGTATATCGACGGGCGGGATGCGTCCCGTGCCTTTCGCTTGGCAGTGGAGGCGGATCGCACAGGCCACGAAGTGTTCTGTATTGCTTCGAAGCGGACACGCAGCAGTTGGCCTTCGCGGGAACTGATCGCCCGCTATTATCCCGAAGCTGAGCTGCGCTGGGACTTCCAGGGCAATGAAAGCCTGGAGAACAGCAGCAAAGCCAAGCGAATCCTGGGTTTCGAAGCGGAGTTCTAAAGCACTGTTGACAGTGGACGTCTATGCCAAGGAGGTTCAGTACGATGCAGAAGTACCGAGTGTTAATTGGGACCTATTCGTCGGCCGATGAGCCAGGTATCTTTGTCTGTGATTGGGATGAAGGAGAAGGTTCGCTGCACCTTGTGCAAAAGCAGGAGGGAGTGAAAAATCCATCGTTTTTGGCCAAGCATCCCACAAAGCCGTGGCTGTACTCGGTCAGCGAAGGGGGAGCGTTCCGGGGAACTGCCGGCGGAGGCGTAGTGGCGTACGCTTGGGATGAAAGGTCAGGGCAACTGCAGCCCTTGAATGACCGGCCCACTGGCGGCGGGGGTGCATGCCATGTCAGCGTGGAGCGCGGTGGTCGCTTCGTGTTTGTGGCCAATTATGGGGGCGGAAGTCTCGCTGTTTTCCCCATTGAGGCCGATGGGAGCCTAGGTGAACGCACAGCGTTCATCCAGCACACAGGTGAGGGTCCAAACCCGAAGCGGCAGGAAGCTGCCCACGTGCACAGCGTCATGCCGGATCCATGGGGAGACCGGATATACGTAGCGGATTTGGGATTGGACCGCGTTTTTATCTACCAGTTGGATGTGCAAAGCGGAGACCTAACCGCGCAAGAGCAGCCTTGGGTACCTGTGGCACCCGGCGCTGGCCCGCGCCATCTGGAGATGACGTCCTGTGGTCGTTTTGTGTATGTGATCAATGAGTTGGATTCCACCATTACCGCGCTGCGGCGCCACCTGGACAGTGGTCATCTAGAACCTATCCAAAGCATCTCGACGCTGCCAGCAGGCTGGGAAGGGCACAATCAGTGCAGTGACATTCATCTGCATCCCAGTGGGCGTTTTCTTTACGGAGCCAATCGCGGCCATAACAGCATTGCGGTGTTTGCGCTGGATGCGGAGGAGGGAACGTTGGAGCTGGTGGAAGTCACAGGGACCGAAGGGGATTGGCCGCGCAACTTCGCCATTCACCCCACAGGGGACTGGCTGCTGGCGGCCAATGAAGAAAGCCACACTGTGCAGAGCTTCCGACTGCATGCCGCAACAGGCAGCCTGGAGCATGTGGGGACGGCCTTAACGGTATCAAAGCCTGTGTGTGTGCTGTTTGTTCCTGTGGCGTAGGAGCAGGATGGTGGCAGTATGGTTGCAGTTGTATGCCAACTTGTGCGCGGTGCGAGTTGGATATTTTTTCCAGCTACCTGGTATGAGGGAAAAATTTCCAATTACCAGGTTGCTGGGAATTTGTGGCAGACGTTCGCCGGCGGCCGGGAGGAGATGATGCCGTGAACATAGGCAGCAGCATCCAGGGTGATGCTGTCCACAAGTGGCAGACGTACAGCTATTTCATCGGTGGCTCGCCATGCAGTGGCAAGAGCACTGCGGCCCAGGCACTGGCGCAAGCACATCAGCTGCAGTACTATGATGTTGATGCGCAGGAGCGGGCGCATGTGGCAATGGCTAATGCCGTGGATCATCCTATTATGGCCAGCTATGCCAGGATGTCTTGGGATGAAGTGTGGATGCGGGCGGTGAAACTGCAGGTGAACGAAGAGTTTCAGTTTTACCGAGAACGCTGGCAGATGGTTGTAGCGGATTTAAACGATTTCGTGGTGCCACCGCCGGTGATCAGTGAAGGCGCTGCCTATCTTCCGGAACTGCTTGTTACCGCGGGGATCCCGCCAGGGCGAGCTATCTTCATGGTCCCCACTTGGGACTTCCAATGGGAGCACTACCAGCAGCGACCGTTCATCCATGGCATCCTGGCGCAGTGCCGCGAACCGGAGCCGGCCTTTCGCAATTGGATGCAGCGTGACTATGAGTTTGGCCAGCAGACAGCCGGTGCGGCGGAGTGTTTGGGTTATGCCGTCCTTACTGTGGATGGCCGATGCTCCCACACAGAGACCATTCACCGGGTCGCTGAGCACCTTGGGTTGACCTTCCCTTAATGGTTCATGAGGATGATCTTTGCGAAACAGGGCTTTGCAGGCCCTTGCGGTTGGCAGCATCGGGTTTTCCCATGTGCCTGGCACTTGGGAGATGTTTCCATGCACCTGGTATCTGGAAGAAATTCCCATATACCTGGTGCTTGGGATAAAGTTCCATATGCTGTTCATGGGTCCCTCAACGTTAGCGTTGGAACGCCACACAGGAACCGAGAAATCCCGTTAGCTGGGATATTCGTGGACAGGAACTTCTAAGGCCGCTCTTTTTACCGGAGTTTCGGAGTGGAGACCTTGCGTCTGGATCAGACAACAGGAAGGTTGATTATCGTGGATATAGCAGAACATAACCGCAGGGCATGGAATCGGGAAGTGAGCAAGGGCAATATCTGGACTCGGCCTGTGGATGCGGAGACGGTGGCAAAAGCTAAGGGCGATCAGTGGGACGTGGTACTGACGCCTACTCGCCCCGTGCCGCGTTCGTGGTTCGGTGCGTTGAAAGGCAGTGATTTGCTATGTCTAGCCTGCGGTGGTGGACAGCAGGGACCCATCTTCGCTGCCGCTGGCGCCAAGGTCACTGTCTACGATAACAGCCCTAGTCAGTTGGACCAAGACCGCATGGTGGCTGCTCGCGATCAACTGCAGATCACAACGGTCCAAGGAGATATGCGTGACCTTTCGGCCTTCGCCGACGCAAGCTTTGATATTATTTTCCATCCCGTCAGCAATGTCTTCGTGGACAATGTGAACCCTGTCTGGCAGGAGTGTTTTCGCGTGCTGCGACCCGGCGGTACTCTGCTGGCTGGGATCTGCAATCCCCTTGTGTATATTTTTGATCTCAAGGCCTGGGATGAGCGGCATGAACTTGTGGTCAAAAACAAGATTCCCTACGCCGATACGGAACAGCTGCCCCCAGACGAGCTGGAGAAGCGCATTGCGGCGCAGGAGACTTTGGAGTTTGGCCATACACTAGAGGATCAGATCGGCGGGCAGCTGCAGGTAGGTTTTGTTCTTACGGGCTTTTTCGAAGACACATCCGGTGGTGATCTCCTGGATCCCCATCTGCCCACTTTCATCGCCACGAGGGCGGTAAAACCCAAGCCGGGCCAGTATGGGCCAGCCAGTGGCAGCGAAGTCGTTTGACTATGCCGCAATGGGCAGTTTGACTAGGCTAGCAGGGCTATGGCACAGATACCCTCCAACGCGTACGGTTGATGGTCCAGCGCGGAGAAGTGCCGGTTAGCGGCGTCTCGAACTTGGTTGTAGACCACGCATGGGTTTATCTGCAACAGGTCTGTTTACCAAGGAAAGTATGCCTTGCAGACGAGGGGACAATACCACAATGAAGGGGAATCTTGATGGAACTAGTCAATAAGAACGGACATACGGCAACCTTACAGTTCAAGAACCAGTTGAACCGGCTGGTGCAGGACGTATTCGGGTTTTCGTTTCAGCGGTTCCATGAACTGAATGTGTGGGATGAGGACTACGAATATTTCAGCATCGTAGATGAGGATACCATGATCGCCAATATCGGTGTCTACCATATGCAGATGGTTCTAGGTGGTCGCGAGCAGACACTTCTGCAGATAGGTGCCGTGGCCACTGCGCCCAATCACCGCCGTCAAGGTCTGATACGGCGGCTGTTCGAGGAAATCCTCGGGCGTTACCCCGACGCGCCCATGTATCTTTACGGCGGTGATGATGTGGTGGATCTTTACCGCAAGTTTGGCTTTCAGCCCGTCCCGGAACAGCAGCCGTTCCTTACAGTGACTGAGGCAGCACCTTTCTTAGGAAATTCGGAGGGGGGTTGTGTACCGCTGGCGCTTCTGGATGCCAAGGTGGATCAATATCTGCGGCGCAGAAAGGTATTCGCGCAATCCCTGGACTGCCTCAATCCCTACGCCGTCAATTGGTTCCACTTGGCTTACAACTACAGCGACTGCATCTATGAACTGCCCGCTGACCGCGGGATGGTAGTACTGCAAACGGAGGGTGCTGTGCTCCGGGTCTTGGATCTGGTCCTGCCTCAACCCCTGGCCTTGGACGAACTGTTGGGGGCTCTTCCTTTGGCTGGGAAAACCAAGGTTGAGTTTGGATTCACGCCAGACTATCTCTGCGAGGATTTCCAGGTGCAGCCGTTTGTGGAAGAAGACAGCAACTTCATGGTGAAAGGTTGGAGCCCTGCGGACGTTGGGGGATTCCTGCCCCGGTTGACCCGAACCTAGCCACCCTTTCCTGCGGCCAAAGCAGGGGTCTGCTTGCACAGGCTCTGTTGATCCCCCTGCAACTGGCCTTTTTTTTGTTCAGCCAAGGCGATGAAGGACGAACGGCCGAAGTGAGCCGCTGTTTCACCCTAGGCGCCATAGTGGCAGCTGTATTGGATTACCAGAACCGACAGGGGCGCATTTTAACTGGGCGCGGTGTCTGCGGTGCCGCTTCGTCTGGGGCAGAACGAATTTGTTGGCAAAAACGCGAAAACAAGCAGGAGTTTGCCGGTTGGCGACGGAATAGTTGCATATAGCAATTTATACCGGAGTTCTCATGGGTCCCTCGGGACAGGAACTGCCGGGGAATGGGAGAGACATGCGATGAAAAGCCTCTACGTGGAGTCCAGTGAACCAAGGTTAACAGAGCAGCAGCAGGAGGCCCTGTTGGAACGCTATCTGGATGGATTGGATCCAGAGATGCAGCGGGTGCTGCTCATTCCGCCGGACCATACTCGCAAGCACTGCGGTGCTGGCCGCCTGACAGAGTACTTATATTGGCAGTTTGAGCGCCGGGGTGTGCAGGTGGACATTATGCCGGCTCTGGGCACCCACGTACCCATGACCACTGAGGAACTGCAGGGTATGTTCGGAGCAGACATTCCCTTGGAGCGCTTTCTGGTTCACGACTGGCGTCACGATACCGAAATAATCGGTGTAATTCCTGAGACCTTTGTTGAGGAAGTCTCAGAGGGTATTGTGCGCTTTCCCATCGAAGTGAGAGTGAACCAACGGCTGCTCAACGGTGAATACGATCAGATCATCTCCATTGGACAGGTGGTGCCCCACGAGGTTGTGGGCATGGCCAACCACAACAAAAACATCTTCGTTGGCTGCGGCGGTGTGGATATGATCAACAAGTCACATTTTTTAGGAGCAGCCTACGATATGGAGCGACTCCTCGGACGGGATCATTCTCCCGTGCGGAAGGTCTATGACTATGCCCAGGAGAAATTTCTGCAAGGGGTTCCCCTGACCTTTGTTTTGACGGCTAACGGCCTGCATGTGAACAAGGGAACTGGTATGACCGATGTCTTGGGACTGTATATTGGCGATCAACGGGAAGTATTTGAGTGGGCTGTGGCCATGAGCCAGAAGCACAATATTACGGTGTTGGCCAAACCGCTGCAGAAGGTGGTCGTGTTCCTCGATCCAGAAGAGTTCAAGAGCACTTGGCTGGGCTGTAAGGCTGTGTATCGGACACGGATGGCCATCGCCGATGGTGGTGAACTGATCATGATCGCCCCAGGTCTGAGGCAGTTCGGTGAAGATGCTCAGATCGATCCGCTGCTGCGCAAATATGGGTATGCCGGGCGCACGAGCATTCTTCAGTGGACGGAGGAGAACGAAGACCTGCAGCATAACCTTTCGGCAGCTGCGCACCTGATTCATGGCTCGTCTGATGGCCGTTTCTCCATCACCGTGGCATCCAACATGGATCCGGTAGCCATGACAAAGGCCAATTTCCGGACCATGGCCTTGCAGGAAGCTCTCGCGATCTACGATGTGAACAGCCTGCAGCCGGGTCCACAGATGGTGAACGGCGAAGAGATCTATTACATCGATAATCCTGCCACCGGTCTTTGGGTCTCCGCAGACAAATGGCAATCATAAAGCAGGTGTTCGCAAGACATTGGTGAACTGACGGAAGGCGGTTATGTCAGGATGCAGGGACTTATGGCGGTGGATATTGGAACCAGCAGCAGCCGCGCGGTTGTATTTTCCCTTGAGTTGAAGACATTGGCGCAGGTCAGCCGGACGTACGATATATCCTCACCCACAGTGGGGGCAGCCGAGCAAGATCCAGACGCCATTGTGGATGCAGTTTTGGACGTAATGACAGTGGCTTTGGCTGAGAGTGGACTGGATTCCGGTGCCATCGTCTGCGTCAGTTTTTCTGCACCCCAGCATAATCTTGTGGCCCTAGATGCGCAGATGCGTCCTTTGACGCAGCTCTGGACTTGGGCCGATCTGCGGCCGGCCCAAGCGGCGGTGCAGCTGCGGCAGGAGGTGGGACCGTATGTCCGAACGGGCTGTCCCATTCATCCTATGTATTGGCCTGCCAAACTGAAGTACTTTCTTGAGTATCTGCCCGAGGTCTGCAGGCAGACTGCGCATATGGTCTCCATTAAGGAATATGTGTTGTTTCACCTCACCGGACAGTTGGTCGCCGATGCTTCCAATGTGGCTGGCATGGGTATGTTGGACATCCATACGTTGGATTGGGATGA
>PWMW01000224.1 GCA_003559095.1 Clostridiales bacterium
ACTTGAAATCCTGATAGCCGGTATAACCCAATGAACGACAAAAGCGGAGCACCGTGGTTTCGCTGGTGCCAGCCGCTTTGGCCACAGCATGCAGCGACATCAAAACCACTTCGCTGTAGTGCTCACGGACGAACTTGGCGACTTTGCGCTCTGACTTGCGTAACGACGGATAGCGGTTGTTAATTTGATGCAATACGCTCATGCAGCAGGCCTCCCATTCACCACATTATGAAATTACGTATTTATGATGAATTTGTTGCAAGTATTTGGTAGCATTTACTACGTATTTTCTCTTTCTTAGGGTTGTTTCCCTTTATTTTTACATACTTCCATGATATAATCCTATGTAGAAGGATACCTCGCCTTGAGCCCATGGGCTCAGAGCGCTCAACAGCGAAGGGGGAATAGGCGTTCCATTACCACTGCAACCCCGGAATGGTTCTGCCGCGCCTATGAAACCGTCTGCCCTGGCCATCGATCTGGATGGCGTCATCTATCGTGGTTCAGCACCTGTTCCGCGAGCCGTTGACTCCATCCGTACTCTGCAGAACACGGATATTCCGTTTTGCTTTGTCACCAATAACTCAGAACATCATCCCGCCCATTACATAGATAAGTTAGCAGATCTAGGAATTCATATTGATCCGCTGCAGCTGCTTTCCTCCAGCCATGTCCTGGCAGAACAGCTGCAACTGCACCACAGGGAGTCGCTGATTCACTGCATCGGCAGTCCAGGTCTACGGACGTTTCTGTGCGAGTCGGGCTTGCATCTGTCACCGAACCTCGGGCGCGACCGTCCGGATTTGATCGTTGTGGGTGAAATACGGCATCTCGACTATAACGAGCTGTGCACCGCTGTGTCTTGGGCTGCGCAGGGTGTAACCATTCACGCTACCAACAGTGATCGGGTCATCCCCACCGCCCAAAGCATTCTCATCGGATGCGGTGCCATTACCCAGTTGATCGCCGAAGCAGCGAAGGTTGAGCCCGTGTATTACGGTAAGCCAAGTAACCACATGGCAGCGGCCATCGGGCGTCGTCTGCAGGTGCCCTTAGAAGACATCTCTATCATTGGGGACACCCTCGAGACGGATATCCGCTTGGCGGTGGACCATGGTATGCAATCGATCCTGGTATTGACCGGAAACACCCAGTCTAGGGACACCAAAGCTGGCAATGTTCAAGCCACAGAGGTCGTCCCATCCATTGTGGAAGTAATTGAAGCCCTTGCTCATGTTGACTAGATCGTTCAAGCGCATTCCGCAGCCAACAACTGCCGATGGAACTGGCGCCTTGCAGCACCTAGAGAGCAGCGCTGCTGAGCAACAGCGGTGCTACATCGCAGCAGCATCGGCCGACTCTATCTGCTTGAAAAAGGGGGCTCTTCTGTGGAAAACCAACCTGTTGTGAGCAGCGACACCTCGTCAGAGGCCGTGGGTACACGGCTGCAAAAGAATATCATTACCGCTCTTTTGTACCTTGGCGTGGCCTTTTGGCTGTTCCCCTTCTATTGGATGGTCATAACAGCTCTCAAGGACCGATCAGAGATCTTTCTGTTCCCACCGACCTTGATACCGTTCACAGCCAATATCAGCGCCTTTCAAGCAGCGTACAGCGGTATCGATTTCGTCCGAACCTTTTCCAACTCGGTCATCGTCTCAGGCGGTGCAGTGATCCTGCAGTGCGTGTTCTGTGCCCTGGCCGCCTACCCGTTGGCCCGCATGAAATTCTTCGGGCGGGAGTTCATGTTCCTGTTGTTCGTTGCGTCCATGATGATCCCCAACAATGTCACCATCACTGCTAACTTCATTATTCTCCGCTCGTTGGGTTGGATTGACACATATTACGCCCTGATTGTACCCGCTGGGGCCAGTGGTCTTGCCATCTTTTTGTTTCGCCAGTTCTTCCGGACAATCCCCGACGAATTGGAAGATGCGTCCAAAATGGACGGCTGCGGAAAGATCCGCTTTTTGATCAGTGTGGCCTTCCCCATGTCCAAGCCCGCATTCGCGGCTGTGGCCGTGTTTGTTTGGCAGAGTCAATGGAACCAATTCCTGTGGCCTTTGATCGTTACCAATAGTCGCTCCATGTGGGTTATCCAAGTGGCCATCTCGGCATTCCAGGACGCCTGGGGCACGAACCATGCTGAGATGATGGCTGCTGCGACGTTCGCGGCACTGCCGCCTTTGATCTTGTTCGCTTTCCTGCAGAAGTATTTCATCCAAGGAATTGCGCGCACGGGCCTAAAGTAACCGGCAACGACACACTGCGAAAGGAGTGCTGCCTGGGATACTCTGTGGCAAGGACCCGTTGGGAAATCACTGTTTGGGGATAACTACAAAGGAGGAGTATTTGGATGCGCAGATTTACGTTGATTGCACTGCTCGCCTTGGCTCTGGTCATCACATTAAGCCTCGGAACCGCAGCCCAAGTTCAGGTCCAGGTGTGGCACTCTATGTCCATGGGCTATGGGATGGAGTTCATTGAGGAAATGGGTGAGAAGTTCAACGCCGAGAACCCTGACATTCAAGTGGAGATCGTTTATTCCGGGGGCTATCAGCCCAGTATGCAGAGTGCCCAAGCGGCCTTGGCAGCGGGAGACCCTCCTAACGTCGCCATGTTCGAACAGACGCGCGGCGCTGCCTTTGTGGACGCCGGAGCTGTGCTGGACCTAGAACCATACTTTGAAAAAACCGATTGGCTCGACTTCGACGACTTCTTCCCTGGTCTGCAGACCGCCGCCAAATATGATGGCATCATCTACAGCATCCCTTACAACACCAGTACACCACTGCTGTATTACAACAAGGAGCTGTTCGCTGAAGCGGGTCTGGAAGGACCGCCAGAAACATGGGATGATCTCCTGGAATACTCCAAGATCCTCACCGAAGAGCTTGGAGTCAAGGGCATCGACTTCTACACCTGGGGTTGGCTATTTGAAACCTTTATCGGCCAGAATGGGGCTCGTATTCTCAACGAAGACAAGACAGAGTTCATCTTCAACTCCCCCGAAGCTGTGGAAGCCATGCAGTTCTGCCAGGACATGGTTCACGAATATCAAGTGGCCACATGGGGTTCTGGTGCCGAAGGCTATGACCTCTTCTTCGGCGGCCAAATTGCCATGACCATTCGCTCGACAGCGGCTCTGCAGAGCAATATTGGCAACGCCAACTTTGACCTGGGCGTCGCCAAACTGCCATACAACACCGAACCATATGCCGCCATCGGTGGTGCTAACTTCTTCATGTTTGATACCGGAACTGAGGAGCAGAAGGAAGCTTCCTGGAAGTTCCTGACCTACCTGATGGAACCGGAAAACTTCGGGCAATTTGCCATGAATACCGGTTACCAGGTGGCTTACAGAACGGCTTATGAACATCCTGCCCTGCAGGCTTTCTTCGAAGAAGAGCCTCGGGCTACCGTAACCTACCAGCAGTTGGACTATGCCCATCCACGTCCGCAGGTTCCATTCTGGGGCGAAGTCCACAGCGAACTGGGCTGGCTGTTTGACCAGATGTTCGCCGAACAGGCCGACATTCAGGAATCGCTAGATGCCGTCGTAGCTACAGGCAATCGCTTACTGCGGGTCTATGGCATGACAGACTGACACGCCATGAATCACGTGCAGGTTGGAGGGCTGCGGCCCGCCAACCCACTCTAGCCTGCAAACCTGGCCGTGGGGACGAGAGAGGAGTTGAACCGCCTTATGCAGACCAAAAAGCAGAATCCTGCCTTGGAACTTATTCGGCGCATCCGGAGTTCCGACTTTTTTGTGGCCTACTTATTCCTTCTGCCCGCTTTCGCCATCTTGTTCACCTTCACTCTCTACCCGGGCTTTCAACTGGTTCGCTTAAGCTTTCGGAATACCCTGCTGATCCGCCCCACAGATATGTTCATTGGGCTGGAGAACTTTCAGCGCATGTTCGAAGATCCGCGGTTTTGGAACTCACTGGGTAATACGTTCATCTTCGTTCTGCTTTCCGTACCACTGCAGATGTCCATTGCTCTGCTCATTGCCCTGGGCCTCAAGATCAAGGTAAAAGGTTTGGCCTTTTTGCGAGCCAGTTACTTTTCGCCGGTGGTTGTGAGCATGGTGGCTGTATCCATGGTCTGGCAGTTTCTGTACAACCCCAACCTGGGCCTGTTCAATTACTTCATCAGCTTCTTCGGTATGGATCCCGTTAACTGGCTGCGAACGTCGTCAAGCTTTTTGACACCTATCTGGACCAGCGTCTTTCGACCCATCATCCAAACCTTAGGTTGGTCCACAGCCAATTGGGAATGGATCAACATCAGTACCGCCATGCTGGCCATTGTCCTTTTGGCCGTTTGGAAAGGAACTGGCTACTACATGGTGATTTATCTGGCGGGTTTAATGGATATTCCCGAAGAGCTATACGAGGCGGCCAACGTGGATGGTGCCACTACCTGGCAGAAATTTACGAAGATCACGTGGCCTCTGCTCTCACCCACCACCTATCTGATTCTGGTGCTGCAGATGATCAACAGCTTTCAGGTTTTCAGCTCCGTCTACATCATGACCGGGGGCGGCCCTTCCCGCAAAACCGAGGTCATTGTCTTCTACATCTACAATCGGGCATTTGAAAGCCTGGAGATGGGATACGCCAGTGCCATCGCCCTCTTTCTCTTCTTCCTACTCTTAGGGCTGACCATATTCCAACGGACCGTTGTGGGAAGCAGGGTGCACTATGATCGGTGATTATACTTTAGTACAAGCTCATCGCGGGTTCAGCGGCTGCTATCCTGAGAATACCATGCTGGCCTTTGCAGAAGCAGTGAACTTGGGCGCCGATATCCTGGAGTTGGATCTGCACATCAGTGCTGATGACGAAGTATTTGTCATTCATGATGAAACCGTGGACCGCACCACCGATGGCAGCGGCGCCCTTAAAAACCTCAAGGCCGCCGAGATTCGCAGTTTGGATGCGGGATCGTGGAAGGGGCCGCAGTTCGCCGGAGAACGGATTCCGACATTCACCGAGGTTCTGGATACCTTCGCCGGCCGCGTCAAGCTCAATATTGAGATCAAATCCGTAACCTCGGGTTACCAACACTGGTTCGAAACGCTGCAGGCAGCCCTTGCCAGCATCGCCCAGCGGGGTTGCTGGGATCACTGCATGTTCATATCCTTCGATCTGCAGGCCCTCTTGGCTGTGTTGGAACACAACTCCGCGGCCTTTACGGGTTTTTTGGATTGGCGGCCAGGCCAGACATTGGCCAAACAGAAGCTCCTGCAAGCAGCCGGGATTAGAGGTTGGCACCCCCATCCCAATGGGGCGACAAAAGAATTGGTGGACCATGCCCATCAATTGGGTCTTTTCGTGCTCTGCGGTGCCGGGAAACAGTTGGAACATCTGCAAACAGAAGTGGACAACTGCCTAGCCTGGGGCGTGGATGGAGTCTCCACGAATTATCCCGACCAGGTCATTGAATATCTGCGGGAAAGGGGCCGTTGGAAATGCTGACAGATTGCAGTCGGGCCAAGGCACATTGTGGTAAAATGCGAACCCGTGTACTCCTAAGTTGGTTACTGCTGCTTCTCTTGACACTGGGCCAAGGCCATGTCGAAGCAGCCTTCTTCGATACCAGTGAGGATTCCGGCCACTTGACCATCCGCTACTTCAACTTGGTTGTGGAAAACAAAGAAGAACTGCAGCGCCACACCGACCGTACCATTAAACCCGGTGACGCCATCTTGGTCACTACGCCAGATGGCAGGCAAATTCTGATCGATTCTGGGCTGACATATGTTGGCGATCAACTGCTCAAGTTTCTGCAGCAGTTGGGCGTGGATCGTCTCGACTATGCCTTTGCCACACATCCGCATTGGGACCACATCGGCGGGTTCTTGACACTGTTCCCCAACATCCCCATCGGCAAAATGTACCACGTCAATGTGCCCAATGACACCGATACACTGCGGCTGTTCCTGCAGGGCCTAGACGATTATGCCATCCCCAATCGTTTTCTTGAAGCAGGGGATCAGCTGATGCTTGGAGACTATGTCAGCGCCTCGGTGCTCAATCCTCCGGCGGGAACATCACCTGACACCCTGGAATCACCGGAGAACATCTCAACGGCGCGCATCAACAACTTGTCATTGGTCATGCGCCTGGACTATGGGGAAACATCAGCTCTCTTCACCGGAGATATTTACCGGGCGCAGGAACGGTACTTGAGCGCAGAGTACCCGGAAGAAATGCGGGCCAATGTCCTGCACGCTCCCCATCATGGTGAAGAAACCGGCTCCTCCTTTGAACTCATCGAAGCTGTGATGCCGGAAGTTACCATCATCTCCCGTGATGATCTGGCCTCCATCGCTATCTTCAACCGCTATCGGGCCTACGATTCTGATGTGTATGTCACGGGGATGAATGGACATATCCTGATCCGTCTGGACGGTGAGTCTGTCCAGGTGGTAGTGGAGCAAGAGATCGATAGTCCATTTCTCCATTAATGGTCCAACCACCGAACCCACCTTGTACGGGGTTCGGTGGTTTTCTCTTTGCGAACCATCGCCGGCGAGGTGTATCGCTCCCGAAGCTTTGGCGCCGCTGCTGGCAGGAAACTATAGGCAGGGATCACCCACATACCTGCGGAATCAAGACTATGAACGCAAAAAACGGAATATCAGGGAGGGAAGCTTGTGCGCGTAGTCTACTTCGTGCTGTTTGCAGCGGCGGCGGTGTACACGATGATTGCCCATACTAGAACGGACTCGGATCTGCGCATGGCTATGGTAGCTGTGGGCTTGGCCAGCATGACTGTGGTGTACCCCCGCTTGGGATTGCCTGGGCGCACCGCTGTGGGTTGGCTATCGTGCATCTTGGGATTGCTGATAGCCTTGATCGGCCTCTGGCAGTTGGACACCGATTTAGGTCTGCAGGTGGTCGGCTCTGGCCTTGTTCTTACCTCCACCGGGCTTACCACAGCCCTTTGGCCCAGGAAAGCGTTGGAACCATCGTTATTGGAATGGGCCGGTTCCGAAGAAGAATGAGGAAAGACAGCCTCGGAGCCCGGTTCCCGGTGAGATACCTGATGTCACATGGCGCCCCCGAATTGTGAAGGGAGAGATCCGCCGATGTTTCGTTTGACCCGCTTACGTCCTGACCCTATTTTGGAGCCCATCGCCACTCACCCTTGGGAGGCGGCAGCGGTCTTTAACTGCGGCGTCACGGTGCACAACGGCCTTTTCCATATGTTCTACCGCGCCGCTGACCGCGATTTTCAGGTGTTGAAAAGTGCCCAGCCAGACCCCGCCCAGAAGTTTACCTCAGCCATTGGCTATGCTGTAAGCATTGACGGAATCCATTTCAAGCGCCTCGATCAGCCAATCTTCACCGGCGATGACATTCAGGAAACCTGGGGAGTGGAAGACCCGCGTATCTGCCGCTTGCACGATGTCTTTTATATGCTTTACACCGGCTTCGGCGGTCGCAGTTGGGACGACCATCGCATCTGCCTGGCCACCTCCACCAACCTTATTCAGTGGGATCGGCAGGGTGTGGTCTTGGATGAGCCCAACAAAGATGCCGCATTCTTGGAAGCTACAGTCGGCGGCCGCTATATGCTGTTTCACCGTCGGGAGCCCCATATCTGGGCTGCCTTCTCCGCAGACCTACTGCGTTGGACCGATCACCAGATCGTACTCAAAACACGGCCTGGTACTTGGGAGTCCAAAAAAATCGGGCTGGCTGGACCACCCATTGCTATGGACTGCGGCTGGCTGCTTCTGTATCATGCGGTGGACGATGACCATGTCTATCGCTTAGGTGCTGCCCTGCTGGACTCCGCTGACCCCACCAAGGTGCTGGCGCGTTTGTCCGAACCCATTCTAGAACCGGCCCTGCAGTGGGAACGGGAAGGACTGGTGCCCAATGTCGTGTTCAGCAATGGCCATGCCTTGAAAGATGGTGAGCTCTTCGTGTATTATGGTGGAGCTGATACGGTCATCGGCGTGGCGTCGATCCGAATGGACGAGATTCGTTTTTGAGAACGCACGCCCTACACTGTGCCTGTTTGTTGGGTCCATAGTCGTAGAGGATCACGGGATAATCGGGGGGAGGTTACGCTATGAAACGGTTTGCCATTGTGATGCTGCTGTTGTGGCTTGCGAGCGGGGCATCTTGGACACTGGCGGGGGCAGGCAGCGAAGACCTTGGATGCGTGGATGCGCTGTCCTTTCATTCCGGTGAGCATTTTGGTTATGCCCTTGAAATGGGTGACAACAGCATTCTCGGGCAGGGTTCCCTGGACGTATGGGTACACGAAGCCCTCGATGGTTACCTTGAACTGCATCTCAGCGGCACCTTCGCTGAACGTACCTTGGCCACCATGGCCGCTGCTCCCCTGGGAGATTGGGAAGGACTGGCCAGCAATTTGGATGAAGCCCTCTTTTACGATGCCCCCGACGAGTTATGGGATTTGGTGCAGTTTCTCTTCACGGCCCGCCCCCGTTATCTGCCGTGCAGTGAGCCACTACAGCCAGGAGACGTACTGTGGGGAACGGATACTGCCGGCAGCCCTTTTGAACTGGCAGTTGGTCCTACCTGTCGCTACGCTGGCCAAGATGGCCAGTCCATCCAAGTAGCGGACGCTTCCGGCACTTACCTTGTCCACCTCTGCCTGCAGCTGGACCGGCCGCTGCCCTTACGGGCCAGTGCTGTTCGCACCCAAGACGCTCCCACCAAGACAGGTGAGTGGTACAAAGACATTGTTCTGCAGACCTATGCCTTGGACACGGTTCCGCCAGAGCTTTCGTTATCACCCCGCTGCCTTCTGCAGCGGCGACTGCAGAACCTGCTGGCACATTTTCGCCACCACGGCGTCAACGTGGGCCGTAGTTTCAGCATGATTCACGATATGGTGGGTGCCACTGCAGGCCTCTCCGTGCAGTTGGATGGCAGTTGGGTCGAACTGTACGCCTTCGATCCCAACACCATCGACTCTGAAGTTCTCTGGCTTTTGGAAGAAGCTCGCATGAGCGGTGTTTTCTTCGCGGTGCCGCTGCAGAAGGAACTGTCTGTGGCCGTCAATGATGTGTTCCTCATGACCACTGGAGATGTGGCTCTTGCCTACCCAGAGCCTCCCCGGAGGAGCGTAGAGGCCGTCTTTCTCAGTTACTGAATGTGCACTCTGAAGCATGTGCGTGCAAAAAGCTGACAGCCGGGCTCTCTCCCGCTCTGTCAGCTTTGTTTTTGCTGGATATGGCCACGGCCAACCGTACAGCAAGCAGCTCCAACACGCTAGCGCTTCTTCAAGCCGACAACGTTGGCGATGGTTTGGCTGCCCGGCGCCGCGCATTCACAGTAACGACACCCAGGACAATGAAAGTCAGCCCCAGCCACTGGTTGGCCAGGAGTGTTTCTCCGAATAACAAGGATGCCAGAATGACCGCCACTAAGGGCTCCACGGTGGCGAGAATGGCTGCGGTACCGCTGGCCATGGTCTTCAAACCCACCGTATATAATCCGTGAGCGGCAAAGGTCGTCACAACGGCCAGGTAGAAGATCTGGGCTGTCTGCGCACCGCTGGCAAAGGTAGGAGCCAGTTGTCCTACCAAACCTGCATAGAGCGCCAAAGGAATGACCGCCAAGGTCATGGGCCAAACAATGACCTCCAGTCGGGAGGCTGTCTGCAGTTCATACTTGGCCAGGGCTCCGCCAGCGGCGAAGGTCCAGCCAGAAAGAAGCGCCATACCGATACCAGCCAGACTCATCCCCAAGGAAACATCGAAGGCGGTGAGGGACACGAGAATCGCCCCCGCCACGGTAAGCATCACCGCCGTCAGCTTCAATCGGTGCAGCGGCTCTCCGAAGGCGACACGACCCAGGAAGACTGCAAAGGCGGGCCACGTAAAATGGAGTGTCACCGCCAGTGCCACGCCAATGGCCCTAACGCCTCCCAAATACAGAAGTTGTGTAAGTACGGTTCCCAACAATCCATGTACAAGGAACGGTAGGGGTAGGCTGGGTAGGCGAAATCTGCGATGGTACCCAATTAAGAGAACCTGACCAAGCAGGCTGGCAATAACCAACCGCCAAACAACAATTTGAACAGGATGGATGCCAGCATCCAACAGCCCTTTGCTGACGATGCCGATGGTCCCCCAAAGAGCTCCGGCAAGCAGCGGAAATCCGGGGCCAAAAATTTCGGTCCATGGCCGTTGGCTATCAGATCGGTCTCCGAGACCGGGAAGCTGGTTCATGGGTATCGTCTCCTTCGCAGCGGCCATCTTGGGGCGATGGCGGCACCTACTGCTGTTGTATGTTCGACATTCTCTGCTGCTGATTCCTCTTTGTTTTTCCACCACTCGCGATTTTTCCAGCAGCGATCCGCGCCTTCCCAGCCAGTGTCACCCCGTGGATGACCATGCGTCAGCACTCCACAGGTCCGTGTCCATCGGACTTCGCAAACGATGGCTGCCGCCGGCAGGCTCCGGACTGCAATGGGACATCCTGAGTCCGCAGGACGCGCCAAGGACGCTCGGAGAATCGGGTGCACTCCCGCTCCGGAGCGTCCATTTTTGGACACAGCAAACTAACCGTCCACGGTGGCCGAAATCCGCCTACGGCTGCCCTCTTGCTGCCACGATCCCCAGGTCCAGCTCATAACATATGGTTCCTACGCAGTGAGCGGCGGTGGTTAGCGGGGTCCCACAATAAGTTTGATGGCAGTGCGGCTTTCACCGTTGATCTCCACATCCACAAACGCAGGTACACAAACCAGATCCACACCACTGGGTGCTAAGAAGCCACGGGCAATGGCCACGGCCTTGACGGCCTGATTCAGTGCCCCGGCTCCGATGGCCTGCATCTCTGCCCGCCCGGACTCCCGAATCACTCCAGCCAACGCACCCGCTACCGAATTGGGATTTGACGATGCTGCGACCTTTAACGTTTCCATGGCTAACAACTCCTTTGAGCTAAATGACGAGCAAGAGTTCCAATGTGCGTCATACACAACTTGGGTCAAAAGTATATAGGACCATGGCTGGGGACATATTGCACACTTCGCCGTAAATGACCGCCTACCTTCTGTAAGGCAAATTCAGCGCACCAGGCAGGGTCTTTTGGGGTCAAACGTCCAATTGGGAATCAGAAACTGCATGGCTGCCGCATCATCCCGTTCTGACGTAGCCAGCGTTTGGTACAGTTGATGAGCTCGCTGCAGCTGGTCTAGATCCACTTCCACACCAAGACCAGGCCTTTGGGGCACTGTAATGGAACCATCTTGGATCACCAACGGGTCCTTGGTCAAGCGTTCGCTTCCTTCCTGCCAGATCCAATGGGTATCGATGGCCGTGATGGCACCGGGTACAGCGGCCGCCACATGCGTGAACATAGCCAAGGATATGTCAAAATGGTTGTTGGAATGGGAGCCCCACGTTAGGCCAAAGGCCTGGCAGAGCTGTCCCACCCGCACTGACCCTTCCATCGTCCAAAAGTGTGGATCTGCCAGGGGAATGTCCACAGCCTGCAGGCTCAACGCATGGCCCAACTGCCGCCAATCGGTAGCCACCATGTTAGTCGCTGTGGGTAGTCCCGCAGCTCGCCGAAACTCAGCCATAACTTCCCGATCGGAATACCCATTTTCCGCACCACAGGGGTCTTCACAATAGGCCAAAACATCGTTAAGTCCGCGGCAAGAATGGACAGCCTCCGCCAAAGACCATGCGCCATTAGGATCGAGGGTGATTCGGGCTTCGGGAAAAGCCTGTTTGAGTGCTTTAACCGCCTCGATCTCGCTGGCGGCCGCAAAAACACCGCCCTTGAGCTTAAAGTCTTTGAACCCATAGCGATCGGCGGCAGCCTCGGCCAAGCGCACCACAGCCCTCGTCGTTAGGGCTTCTTCCCGACGCAGCCGGTGCCAGGCATGATCAGCTGCTGGTTCCCGCAGGTAGGGAAGGTCCGTGACATCGGGGTTGGCAATATAGAAAAGATAGCCGAGCACTGGGACCTCCCGGCGCTGCTGGCCGCTGCCCAATAGGGCTGCCACCGGTACCTCCAAGTACTGTCCCAGGAGGTCCAGACAGCCAGCTTCGATAGCTGTCACTGCATGGATGGCCGTTCGTCGGTCAAAGGTCTGGCGGCCGCGACCTCCAGCATCGCGATGCCCAAACTCCGTGTTCACCTGCTGGAGAACTTCCCGATAGCGCCCCAGCGGCTGGTCTATGACATACGGACGGGCCTCTTGCAGCGTCTGACGAATGGATTCACCTCCTGGCACTTCCCCTAAGCCCGTTCGTCCGTCGCTGTCTCTGAGAACGAGGATGTTGCGCGTAAAAAACGGTCCGTGGGCACCACTCAAGTTTAAGAGCATGCTGTCGCGGCCAGCCACGGGTATCACCTGCATATCGGCGATGGTTGGTGTTCTCATGGATCTACTCTCCTTATGGCACCCCGGAGAAGGGTGCCCGGCAGCATGGGCGCTCATAGAAGTTCCAAATCCTTAAGGACGCCCGCCAAGGCCTTTTGACGTTCGGCACTGCAGTGATCGATGGGTTTTACCGGGGGCCCCACATCCAAGCCCAGCAGATTCAAGCAATCCTTCATCACCACCGGAAAACTACCCCAGCCATATGTGTCCCGCAGCGGCAGCAATCGATACTGGGCAGCTAACGCCCCGGCATGATCACCCCTTTGGAAGGCTTCATAGATCTCCACCACCAACTTGGGCGCAGCGTTGGCTGTTCCAGCCACACAGCCCACGCCACCGTGGCTCAGCGTGGCATAGATCAGATAGTCCGAACCCGCCAGTACCTGGAAGTTCTCTACGTGGCGCGCCGCATGGATATAGCGCACAGTCTGTGGGAAGTTCTCCGTTGTGTTCTTGATCCCAACAATATTAGGAATCTCGGCCAAACGACGCAGCAGAGGTAGGGATATGTCGTTGGTGGTCTTACCCGGATTGTTGTACAACAGCACAGGCAGTTCCACCGCTTCAGCAATTGTCTTGAAATGGTCGTATAGTTCGCTGTCGTTGGGTTGGATAAACATAGGTGTCAGAACTGTTAAGGCATCGGCTCCCG
>PWMW01000121.1 GCA_003559095.1 Clostridiales bacterium
TGGGTCCAGTAACCCCAGCCAGGGGGTTCTTCGGCACGCAGGGAAAAGCTGCGATCGCCTCCTCCTTTTATAACCGGGATACCGGTGGTGAACGGAAAGACCAGGTCAGCCTTGCGAGAACCACCCTCCAGCTCCAAGTGGGCACGCCGGGTGAATACGTTACGCCAACGGGAGACTTTGACAGGGGCATTCCTCCAAGCATTTCCAATCTGATGTATGACAAATGGAGCGAAAAGGTCTGGGACTTCGGTTCACCGGAAGACTACCCCACTTTTCATTGGCAATAGGCGCGAACGACGAACGCTGGGAGGTTTCTCAATCTGAAGCAGCCCCACGTGACTGTGGTGGGGCGAGTGCCCGATTGGCTCCACGGCTATCTGCGGCCAAGACATCGCACTGGTCATGAAAGCGGTCTCCTCGGTGGATTTCTTCGATCTCCAAATTCGCGAGCTGTTGTGCATGCCCCGCTGATGTAAGCGAGGCAGATGAGGGCGTTATTCCAGTGGAATGCTGGAACTCTCCCCGGGGTTCGGTGACGGCCGCTGTCCTACCTTGACAGCAAAGAAGCTGCGGTACTAGGGAAACTAGTACTGCAGCTTCTTTTTCCGATACTTCATGACACGAAGGCATTAGGGCGTCTTCCATCTAGTGAACAGCGAATATATCATGTGGCAATGCCCTTGAGACTGAGTTCCTTGGCGCGGTGACAAGCCACGTAGTGACCATCAGCGGCAGCCACCAGTTCCGGGCGCTCCTGCTTGCAGATGTCCCTCATGTAGAGGCAGCGGGGATGAAAGCTGCAGCCCGATGGCAAATTGCTCGGGTCTGGAATGTTGTCCGGCATCCGGATTCGCTCATACCGGTGATCCAGATCGGTTCTGGGTACAGCCGAGAGCAGGGCCTCCGTGTATGGGTGCTGCGGAGCTTCCAGCAGCTGATCCCGCTCCGCCAGTTCCACCACCCGTCCCACATACATGACAGCGATGCGGCGGGACAGATAGCGCACCACACTGATGTCGTGTGAGATAAACAGATACGTCAGCTGGAACTGCTCCTGTAGATCCTTGAGCAGGTTCAGAATCTGCGCCTGAATAGACACGTCGAGAGCAGATACAGATTCATCCGCGACCACAAACTTTGGCTGAATAGCCAGGGCACGGGCAATACCAATGCGCTGGCGCTGGCCCCCAGAAAAACTGTGCGGGTAGCGGCGCAGGTGGTCCTTTTTCAAGCCCACATCCTCGATCACCTTGGCCACTCGATCCTCAAGTTCCCGGCCTTTGGCAATGCCGTTCACCAATAGAGGCTCACCCACATTGTCCAGAACGGTCATGCGTTCGTTCAACGAAGAGAAGGGGTCCTGGAAGATCATCTGCATCTTTGACCGGAAGCGGCGCATACTGCTGCTGTCCAGAGCCAGTACATCGGTGGCTGCATCGCCTTCGTGGAATAAGACCCGGCCAGCAGTGGGCTCGTACAAACGGATCAAGGATCGGCCCAACGTGGTCTTGCCACAGCCGCTCTCCCCCACCAATCCCAAGGTTTCGTTGGCATCAATACCCAGGGAAACGTCATCAACGGCCTTGACATAGCCAACGACCTTTCGCAGAAAGCCTTTCTGAATGGGGAAGTACTGCTTCAAATTTTGGATGGTAATTAACGGTGGGTTCTGTCTCATAATGCTCTGCCGATCAGCAAACCTTTGTCCGGCGGTAGTTCCGCATTGGCACGGCCGTTCACAGCTCTAACGCCATATCTTTGGTTCAGCGGACAATGTCGTCGCTTCGGCAATCCACACCTCCTGAACCGTCCCCATCGGGCCTTTGCGGCTGGTTCGCACGGGAACGGAGTATCCTACATATTCGCAAGTCGGCTCGTCGGCGCTGAATACCCCGCATGCCCGTGCCTAACGGTATTTGTAGCAGGCAACCAAATGGCCGGGCTCCACCTCATAGGATGGCGGTGGCTCGGGACCGTTACAGAGGCCTGGCATGCGCACATCGCAGCGATCGTAAAACACACACCCCTGAGGCAGGTTGTACGGGCTGCCGACGGTACCAGGTATGGGGACCAAGCGCTCGAGAGTACCTTTAAGTTTTGGAATGGAGCGCCACAGTCCCTTGGTGTAAGGATGTAAGGGGTTGCGGAAGATGTGTTCCTTTGTTCCATATTCCATGCGCCGGCCCAGGTAGAGAACCACAATATCCTGCGCCAATCGCGACACAATCGCCAAGTTGTGGGTAATGAGCATGATGGCCATCTCCGTTGTGGCCTGCAGTTCATAGAGGAGATCAAGGATCTGTGCCTCGATGGTAACGTCCACAGCCGTTGTGGGCTCATCGGCGATGAGCAGTTTGGGATTACAGGACAACGCCATAGCAATCATGGCCCGCTGCCGCATGCCGCCACTGAACTGGTGGGGATAGGAATCTACACGAGTTTCAGCCATAGGAATTCCCACTTGTTTGAGAAGTTCGATGGTGCGCTGCCGGGCCTGGTGCTTACGCATGTCTTGGTTGTGCAGCAGCAGCGCCTCACTGATCTGGTTGCCGATGGTGTGCATTGGGCCGAAGGAAGTCATGGGCTCTTGGAAGATCATGGCGATCTCGTTGCCGCGTATTCTGCGGATTGCCTGCCCTTTTGGATCATACTTCAGGAGATTAATGGGATCGGCACTGCCGTTGGCATCGCTGCGATGGTAGATGATCTCACCGGCAACTGTTTTGGCGGGAGGGTGGGGAACGATGCGGAGGATCGAATGGGCGGTGACGGACTTGCCGCAGCCGCTTTCACCGATTACGGCGGTGGTCTGACCGCGATGGATGTCAAAGCTGACGCCGTTCACAGCTCGGCCAATACCTTCATCGAGATGAAACTCGATCTGAAGATCCTTAATTTCCAACAGTGGTTGGGTACGTTCACTCATGACAGTCGCTCCCCCTTTCAACGAGAATATGGATCGGCCGCATCCCGCAGACCGTCGCCAAGGAAGTTAAACATAAGAACCGTGAGAATGACGAAGATAACAGGGATCAGCTGCCAAGGTCTGCCAGATATGGCCGTGATGTCCTGCACATCCTGCAAGAGGACTCCCCAACTCACGGCTGGAGGCTGCATTCCGAGTCCCAGAAAACTCAATGCCGTTTCACCGAGAATCATTCCCGGAATGGCTAAGGTCAGGTTGACAATGAGATAACTGACGAACGCCGGCAGGAGATGCCGCACAATGATCCGAGCATCGGTGCAGCCTGCCGCTTTAGCCGCCAATGAGAACTCCTCTTCCCGGAGGGCCAACAACTTCCCTCGGACCACCCGCGCCAAGCCTGTCCAACCCACA
>PWMW01000374.1 GCA_003559095.1 Clostridiales bacterium
CTTTGTTGTCGGAAGCTATGAGGTCACCATGTATCGTCTAGACGGTGAAGAAGCTCACCAGTTCGCACACTTAGTGGAACACTATCTGCAGGAGACGAAGGGCTGGGCAGAAATCATGCAGCCCGATCCTAACATCCACCGCGTCGTTCCGGTGGGGGGCGCAGTCAAACAGGAATGGATCCTGCCCTACGATGACGTCAAGGCATTTCTTGAAGGAGCCAATAGTTTTGGCCTCATTGATTGCATCTGTCGCAAACAGCACAACATTGTCAGTGACCAGCAGTGTGAGTTCCCCATGCGGACGTGCTTGAATTTCTCCAAGGCGGAGCGGCCCGAGAGTCCCTCTTCCATTACGCGCGCCGAAGCCTTGGCTTTTCTCGATAGTGTTGAAGAGATCGGACTCGTCCATACAGTAAGCAACGTCGGCAAAGGGATCAGCTATGTCTGCAACTGCTGCGGCTGCTGTTGTGCCATTCTCCGGGGAATCACCGATTTCGGCTTAACAGACTCCGTTGCCCACGCCAACTACCGCGCAGTCATTGCCCAAGACAGCTGTAATGGCTGCGGCCGCTGCGTGCAGCGCTGTCAGGTTGCAGCTATATCGCTGGTTCACAAACGAGCCGTCGTTGCCGACGAGCACTGTATCGGGTGTGGGCTGTGCGTTACAACCTGTCCTACCCATGCTGCAGCCTTGGAGCTGAAGGCCCCAGACGAAATCATACCGCCGCCGGATGATATGGGACAGTGGAACGCTCGGCGAAAACGCAGCCGGGGGTTGGTTTGACACTGCTGGCCACCTCAAAAACCACACAACATGCATAACCCGGCCCAGTGACATCGGTTTCTGGGCCTCATATTTCCCATTTTCCTCCATTCTGTTGACGTTATCTGTCGTTGGATAGCCCGCCTGCTCGACGGATGTTACTCATAACGGATGTAGAATCCATACGAGCTTCTTCCCGCACCAGGGACAAAACCGACGAAGCCCATGAGGGACTCTGTAATCGTCCCGAACTACTCGTAGACGGCGTTGGCCCGGTCATGGTTCTATGACGTGTGTAGATACCGTAGTTGCCGAAACTCCAAGAGGTCTCGTTCGGGCACCGGATACTTGGAGATGTCATAAATAACCCAAGCCCATTGAACCTAGACATTGAAACAGTACTGCTCAATATTTCCACGATAGATTCTTTTCCATCCAATGATCCAGGGATATACATCAGGATCCAAGTCTCATTCTGCTTGTTTTCCGTTGTTTGGTTGTGAGTACGTCCCACGGCCTCGACGCCAAACATCGGTTTCTAGACATTCCTTTTTTCAAAGTTCCATCGAGACGAAACACCATGTCTCTATTCTTACTATCACAAGGAGAGTGAAAGTTGTGATCGCGCTGAATCGCATTGGCAAGCTTAAGGATCTACTGAACCGCTATGTCGATGAAGGACGAGCCGTTGGGGTGCATGCCGTTGCCCTCCTCGGCGGTGATTGTGTGTTCTCCGAGGCTGTTGGTTATCGAGATCGGGCTGCGATGCTTCCTCTGGGCGAGGATGCGCTGTACCGTATCATGTCTATGACAAAGCCGCTTACGGTGGCAGCGGCGTTGATGCTGTGGGAGGAAGGTCGTTTTCATCTGGCGGATCCGGTGAAGGAATATCTGCCCGCCTTTGACCAAATGATGGTAACGACCAACGTGACGGAGACGGACTACGAGTTGGTGGCGGCCGACCGGCCCATAACGGTTCGCGATTTGTTCCTCCATACGGCGGGCCTTTCGTACCATAGTCCTGACCATCCGAAGCTTGCGTTGCTCGTGAAACAGAAGGGTCTCCTGAATGATCTCGAGCCAGACTGCCGTCCGCTGTCGCTGGCGGAGTATGTGGACGGGATTGCGGAGCTGCCCTTGGTGCTGCAGCCGGGAACGCGCTGGCACTACAGCTGGGCCATGGACGTCCTGGCCCGATTAGTGGAAGTCGTCAGTGGGCAGGGGTTCGCTGAGTACCTTGATGAGCGTCTATTTGGGCCTTTAGGGATGGTTGATACGAGCTTTGGTGTGCCTCAGGATAAACTCCATCGGCTGACGATCCTAAACCGGTATGTGCAGGGAGCCGAGGGCGGCAGCCAAGCAAGGATGGAGAGCGTGCCGCTGGAGAGCGATCCCTTTGTGGTGGAGACCAATCCGCCTCGAGGTGGTCTCGGGCTAGTCTCCTCGGTTACGGATTACGGGCGATTCTGCCAGTGCTTGTTAAACGGTGGGTCGTTGGCGGGTACGAGGCTTCTCAGCCGCCGCACCGTGGAATTTGCCCGAGCTAATCACCTGCCGCCTT
Source organism: Clostridiales bacterium (assembly GCA_003559095.1). Classification (GTDB taxonomy): domain Bacteria; phylum Bacillota; class Limnochordia; order Darwinibacteriales; family B1SED10-159; genus SLOZ01. Next base: position 2,325 of record PWMW01000374.1, read on the forward strand.
CGATGCTTCCCTTCACACCGCCATCTCCTGTGATGGCGCCACCTCGCACGATACCAGCCCAAAACGGGTTTGGTCCGCTGGGTGTTGTCGTCTTAGATCCGGCTGTGGGACAAACGAGTCTTGGTTCAGCGGGCGAGTTCTGCTTTGCAGGCAGCGCTGGCACAAGATTTGCCATCGATCCGGGAGAGAATCTGGTAGTCATGTTGTTTCGACAGTGCCTGGACGATATCGATGAGTGGCGGCTTTGGGACTTGGTGAAGACTGGAATTTATCAGGCGCTATAGGATTTGGCAGTTGGATGCAGTTCAGCCAAACGTAGGCCTGTGCAGGTGCCAACTGTGTTGGGTGAAACTCGGGACAAAGAAGAGGGTCGGTATTGGGGAAGGACTCGGGGGCCGTCCGGGTGGCCATGCGGCGAAAATGGACCGTTCCGCAGTGCGACGAGGCAGTCGGGACAGCAAGCCATCTGGGAGGAGGTATGAATTCTAGCGGGGTGATTGACGCAGGTATATCGATTTCGGATGCCTAGACGACCACATGTGCCTGCTGCAGCATGCAGACTCAGTTCTCTGTTCTGTAGACATTGTTCACAAGAATGGAGGTGGGCTCTAAGCTGGCAATACTTAAACCATCCGATCTGATTTGTTGGGGACTGTTTGGCTGAAGTGTTCCGGAGTGCTTGTTCGTGATTTCGCTGTTCACGATATTGGTCATACTGATGCGACCTTCAATCTTAGCTGCGACCGACTATGCCGATGAGCTTGATGCTAACCTAAATGCACCCTGCGGGAGCCAGTATTGGGTGGCACCGACTGCCCAAACATTTTGAATAAAGGCCTAATGAATCCAGGATATGACTATTGTCCACCTCGAAAACCGAACAGCACGAAAAAACGGCCCAGAGACTTCGGTTTCTGGGCCCCTATTTTGTTCTTGGGTAAGTCTGTTGAGCGTTTTTGCCTGTGGTCGACCTGAAATCCAAACCGTTGACCGGAATGTAGGTCC
>PWMW01000251.1 GCA_003559095.1 Clostridiales bacterium
AGTAGAGGATTTTTATACCTATGTTCGTAAAGGACAACACAGTGAAAAACTGACCAGGATTCGTGTAACCGAGGGAAAGGCCATATGTGGTAACATACGTAATCACCGAACCAAATCCTAAGGCCAACAAAACGTTAGACGCCAGCGGAGCACCGATAAGCCGCAGGTCGAGCGGGGGCGGCGCCTCTGCGGCAACTTCCACGTCCTTAGCTCGCGGTTGCACCCGCAGCCAAAAGATCAGCATGGCGGCAGCCCCGAACACACTGGCTCCAGCCAACCATGCCACGCGACCGAACTCCGTCAGAACGTGCACACCAAAATATGGGATGATCATCATACTAATTCCACCCATTATTCCGAAAAGCCCCAAACCTACGGCTTTGTGCTCCTCGCCCGCTTCCCGGATTAACAGCAGTTGGGTGGCGGTAATGAAGCTTGCGGGCACCAGCCCGTGAAACATTCGGATCGCAATAATGCTGGCAAAGCTTCCCGCCGTCAGGTACAGCCAAGGGGCACTGAAGGCCACCACCGTACCAATGGCCAGAATCAGCTTCTGCCCATAGCGCTGCCCCATCTTGGCCAACAAAGGCCGGAACAACATACCGGACAACATAAAGACACCGAACAGAACACCCATGCGGTCTTCAGGGATCCCCATATTGGTAATATAGATGGGGAAACCCGACAAAAACATGTCCATGTTGAAGAAGATCAAGAGCTCTACACCTAAGATTGCTGCCAATATTCCTTTGTTCATATGTGCCAAACCAAGCGCCTCCATCTTTTGTAATTGCCAGGAATTGCTCCGTTTACGATGGAGATACCTGCTCTTTGAATAAACATTCTCTGCCCATTACCATGTACCTGCTGCCAGCCGACCCCCTCTAGCCTGCACCCGCCTAACTAAGCCCGGTCTCATCGTGCACTCCCACGGGGTTCATGATGTTCGTCCTGTGCCTGCTCAGGCCTTCGCGGAACCCATAGCGTACCTCAGAGCATGAACAGGCAGGGTGACTGCTACGACAACGCCTATGTTGAATCGTTCTCGGCGACGTTGCAGAAACATCTGATTCATCGTCGCCGACTCCGGAAGCGATCAACGGCGCCTCTGAAGATCCTTGACCGTATTCTTTTGCACAACCGTAGGCGTGGTTATCGTCGTCTGGCTGGGAGCTCCTCCCGGCGAACACGTGAACAGTGTTACCGCAAGCCCCCAACACATGCCGGTTAGCCAGCAACTTGCCGCCGCTGGAACATTGCGAATGAGTGCGTATGTGAATGTCTTTCGCTGCCTGGTAACCCTTTTCTATCCCGGTACGAGAGCGTTGGGATTTGCAGTCAAGGTCTGTCTTCGCTTGCCGTGCTTCCTAATCGCTTCCATATACCTGGTACAAAAACCTGCCAAGAAGCGTACCACTTTTTTGCATATCCCTGGATTTGTTAGGCGGCGGCGCCCACATTCGTCTTCAGCCTGCAGCCCTGGCTGCCCTTTCGAGGCTGCGGGGTATCATAAAGGGATTGTTGTTCGCGATGCCGAACCCCCAAACCAGCGCGCAGCCGCAGTGGGGATCCCGACCGATGCCCACTATTACGCCCGTGGAACCATATTTTAATGTTTCTGTGCAACCTTTCTTGGTTGCCTTGTCTCTAAGATAGTGAAAGGAGGCACGGCCGTGGATGATACGCTGTTGCGGGACCTGTCTGGGCAGACTTGGTCCATTGATGAAGCTGTACAGGCCTACGCAGATCGTCTGCTGCGGGCTGCTTTTCTCTTAGTCCATGATCACCATTTGGCCCAGGACATGGTGCAGGAAACATTCACGGCTGCCGCCAAGCATTGGCGAAGTTTCCGTGGCGAAAGCAGGTTGTACACATGGCTTTATACGATTCTTCTCCGTAACTGCCGCCGTCAACAGCAGAAAAAGAGCTGGAACTTGGTGGGCTTCCAGCCACTGCGCCACTTTGCCCAGATCCCCAGCGATGGCCCAGACCCGGATCAAGCGGTACTGCAAAGTGAACGAACGAGCCATATTCAACAGGCACTTATGAAGCTAGGGCCCGAAGATCGGGCAGCCGTTGTCTTGTTCCATTACGAAGAGCTGCCCATTCGGGAGATCTCCGAGATCCTGCAAGAGCCCGTGGGAACGACCAAAAGCCGACTGCACCGCAGCCGCAGCAAGCTGCGGGATTTGCTCGAGGAGGTGCAACGATGAGAAAACCAGACCACGAATCTGTGGATGGCGAACTGCAGCTTCTGATGCGCCAAGCAACCGAGGATATCGCGTTCACGGCGTTGGAAAAAGAGCAGCTGGCGAGCGCAGCCAAGGCAGCACAACGTAAGGGCTGGCTGGAGCCGTTGGCAGATCGGCTCTGGAACGGCAGTGTCGAACTGCCCATTACGCCAGCGGCCATTGCCTGCTGTGGAGGTTTGTTTCTCTTGGCCGGACCCACTCTGCAGCTGCTGGCCGTAGACAGCGCCCAAGCAGCGCTCATCTTAAGCTCCGCTCAAAGTGTCTCCGAAACAATCCAACAAGGAGTGAGTTCAGCGTGATCCGTCGTACCGTTAAGGTGCCGAAAAAACTGATTGTTATTGTGATTGTCATCTATGCTGCCTGCGCAGCTGTGATCGCCGCCGCCGGGGGCGACTATCTGTTCCAACAGGCACAGAAGCACGTAGAAGCAGGCAACCCGGCTGAAGCCTTGGCCTATCTGGATCAAATGCTAGACCAATATCCCCGGCACCGCAGGGCAGCCGATGCCTTGTTCCTGTCCGCCCGCTTGTTTCCCCACCAAACGCATTTTTCCGCAGTGCTGTTTGCTGACGCGTCCAGTGTCTCGCGGTCGACGCTGCCGCCTGCCTTCGGCGATGCCGGCATGGGTCAGCTCGAGCGGCTCCAGCGGCTCTACGATCAGTACCCAGATTTTCCCCAACGGGAACTGGTCATTTCCTGGTTGGCGCTGCGCCTGCATGAGGCCAACGCGCCCGAGGCCGAAGATATGCTCTGGCAGGCACTTCACCTGCCCCATGGCCCCAACATGGCCGAAGTGGCATTTGCCCTGGTGCAACGCTATCTAGCAGTGGACCATCCCCAGGCCGCGTTGGAGGTTTTGGAGTATCTGGAGACCCATCATCCCGGCCATCTTCCGGCAGACCGGGAGCTGTGGCGGGGTGACGTTCACGCCCAGAGCGGGGATACCGACCTCGCCCTGGAAGCTTATGACAAGGCTCTGCAGCTGCAAGAGGAGAGCCTGCGGACCATGGAGGATGCTGAAGGCCGCCCGATACTCACCGCGGAGCAGATTGAACTGTCTCTGGATTACTTTCGCAGCAGCATCCAGCAGCGGCGCCAACGAGCTTTGGAGCAGACAGATATGGGCTGGGTTACTGGTCGTGTGAGCCTTCTTGGACGGCCACTGGCCGGTGTCACCGTGGTAGCCGAACCCACCGCCTCGTCCAGCAGCTGGGGTGGTCCCAGCGAAACGTATCCCTATCGGGCGGTAACCTCTGCCGACGGCACCTACGAGCTGGCCATTCCCGCCTCGGAATCTGTCAGAGTGGGTGTGCACCTTGATCTGGCCGCTGCCCAAAAGGTGGATGGCACGCACCTGCACATTTCCTCCGGGCAAGTGGTGGTCGAACCCGAGGAGTGGGTGGGCGTAAACTTCGAGTTCCGCGCCGCCGTTGAGGCCGAACCTCTACCTGCAGCCTGGAGTCAAGCCGACGGCCCACTGCAGTTGAACTGGAAACCTGTTCCTGACGCTGCCGGTTACCGGGTAACGCTGCGCCACACCACCCATTATGAGTCGTCGTCATCCACCGTCACGGTGGGACGTTGGGAAGTGGAAGAAGCGCATCTGGTTCTGGAACCAGCTTCTGTGAACTGGCCGGACTTCGGAGCCTATTCCATGCACCCCAGGGGCGTGGACCCCGTGCATTTTCTCGGCATTTGGAAAATCGAAGGGTTCTTGTCCCTAAACATCGAAGCTCTCGATGAGGACAATACTATCCTATCCAGCAGCGGCCTGCAACTGTGGGGCCCCCCAGAGGCTTCGGTGCTCCAAGTACAGCCCGAGCCGCTCACTGAAGGGGAGCGACTGCTCCGGGATAGAGATTATGCGCAGGCAATCAGCGAACTGGAAGCTCAGTTGGAAGCTGCACCAGCCAATACGGAGCTCATGTACACCTTGGCCCGTCTGTATTTCAGCGGCACGCACCCACAGGCAGACGACTGGCAGCACTTTCAACATCGAGATCTGCAGCAGAGCCGCTTCCTGCTGCAGCAACTGCAGACCATCGCGCCGGATCCCCGCTACGAAGAGGCCTTACGTATCGTGGACGCATCTCTGCAGCGGCCATAAGGCTTTAGGTGTGCACCGGGAAAGTTTTGTTAGAACGCCAAACAGGAACTGCCAAGTTCCGCTAACCCAGATTTCGGTGACAACGAACTGCCTAGATCGCCGCTACTCCAAATGGTTGGCGTACGCTTCTCGACCACAGCGGCAGACGACTGCAGAAAAAGGCAGCGAGCGACTCACCAAGGAGTCGCTCGTTTGCTCATTTCTGCACATAGATGGGATTACTAAACATCAGCGGTGCCCGGTCGTCGGCGGGCCGAACCACCTGCACCCGGAGATAATGCGCTGGGGCTGGAATCTCAAGATAGAGATTATGGTCACCGGCTTCCACCGTTTGGGAAGCGATGACATTCCCTTCAGCCACCACCTCCAAATGTCCCGGTTCTGGCAGATTCTCGATGGTCACCTTAATGCGCAGTTGTTGCCCTGGCTGTACCGTCACTGCTCCTCCCATGATGGCGGCTTTGGCTTCCGGTTCTGCCTCTGCAGCACTGGCTGTGATCTCCACTGTACCCCGTGGTGATACGCAGACACGGCCCTGTCTGATGCCGTCAATGATTGCTTCCGCCCGACAGTCCCAAGCCAAAACTCTAGTATTGGCAGCGTCATCGAGCCGCAGTTGATCCAGTTGGTGAATATCCCGAGCGGCCACTCCCGTAACGGTGTGACCTTGGGACAGCAGTTCATCCCACCACTGAACAGCCAGCCAATTGAAGAGGGCGTTTTTGCTCCAGGAGCCTGACCAGATTTCCATGGCATCCACCAGCTGGAAATCCGTCGACTGGTACTCCCAGCGGCAGCCACAGCACAGGGGTTCACCCACCATGAACGGATGAGCAATGGTAAAGATCCCGCCCATATTGCGGGCGGCAGCAGCGGCTTGATTCAACGATGCTTCCCGTCCTTCAGTGCGCCAATCAACGTACTGCTGCGTTCCGGCTACCACCGCGTGCCCAAAAAAGGTGGTCAATTCCTGGCCGGGTATCACCAACAGTGGAGTATGGCCATCAATATCCGCCCAACCCGAAATAGTATTGTGGTCGGAAAGGATGAGAAAATCTAACCCCGTGTCCGCCGCCGCCTGGAACAACTCTTGGGGAGACCCAGCACCATCACTATGCCTGCTGTGACTGTGAGTTTCCCCGGCATACCAACGGCGAGCGGTGAATGGGATCCACTGTAATTCCATCTGGCACTGCAAAACTGGACTGAAGACACCGTAGCTCTCCACCTCCAACTGCCAAGTTCCAGGGTTTAAGTAACCGGAGGCGAAACCCCAACCCGATTGGGTGCCAACTTCCAGCCACTGGCCAAAGAATTTCGTTGAATCCCAACGGCCCCAGCAGTTCCCAATGGGATCATACAGCGAAACATTGAGCTGGTTGCGCAGGGGCGTAAACATTTTCACCGCGGCTTGGGCATGCCGGGCCGTCTCATCCAGCACCACTGCGGGACACCAGCGATGCTGCGGCAGACCTGCCATATATTGAGCCAGCGCCTCTGCCACCTGCTCCTCCGCTTCTGCTCCTTTCACATAGCGTGGCGAATAGGAGAATCGCATGCGAAACCCCGCGGTTCCTTCGGGAATTGGCAGTTCCACGGTTCTATGACCATGGCGTTCGCTGCGCTGAATGGAAAATTCGTGCGTGTAGTCAGTCAAGTTGCCACCTCCAATGACCCATAATAAACAGCCTCTGCCTGTGCAGCAGAGGCTGTTGCGTTTCCAAGGCTATTTTTCCAGAGCCCGCTGCAGCAAGGATTCCGACGGTTTCACCGGTACGAGGTTCAACTCCTTGTAGCGGTGACACGCTACGAAATGATCCTTTCCGTCCTCGACCTCAACCAACTGCGGTATTTCCTGCTTGCAGATATCTTTGGCATACCGACACCGCGGATGGAAAGAACATCCCGGCGGGGCATTGGACGGGTCCGGTACGCTGCCCTCTAGGAGAATCTCTTCCTGTTCCATATCCGGATCGGCATAGGGAATCGCCGACAACAGAGCTTCGGTGTAAGGATGCTTGGGATTTTCGTACAGCTCCTCGGATGTTGTCAGTTCAATCATCCGTCCCAAATACATGACACCAATACGGCTGCTGATATGTTCCACAACGCTGAGATCATGGGCAATGAAAAGGTAGGTCAATCCCAGTTCCTTCTGCAGATCCTGCATCAGGTTGATAACCTGTGCCTGCACCGATACGTCCAAGGCGGACACCGGCTCATCACAGACAATGAACTTCGGATTGAGGGCTAAAGCACGGGCTATACCGATGCGCTGACGCTGACCACCGCTGAACTCATGGGGATAGCGGTCCATCACCTGCGCCGAAAGGCCTACGACCTCCATCAATTCCTTGACTCTGGCACGGCGGCTCTTGCGATCTCCGATATGATGAATCACCAGCGGTTCGGCTACAATGCGCTCGACCGACAAGCGCGGGTTCAGGGATGAGAACGGATCCTGGAAGATGATCTGGACCTCTTGACGCAGTTTGTTCATACCCGCTTTGTCCAGTTGGCGCACGTCCACTTCACCGCCAAAGTCTGAACGGAAGCGGATCTCTCCTTCTGTGGGCGGAATCAGACGCAGCAGAGCGCGGCCTGTCGTAGTCTTGCCGCAGCCACTCTCACCCACGAGACCCAAGGTCTCACCACTGCGCACAAACAAATCCACACCGTCCACCGCTTTAACATAGCCCACGGTTTTCCGGAAAAAGCCCTTACGTATATCGAAGTACTTTTTCAGGCCTTTGACATCCAACAAGATATCTTCTTTCATCATATTCACCTCACTCGTACAGCCAGCAGGCCACAAGATGTCCCGGCTCTACTTCGAATTCTGGTGGTTCGTTTTCGATGCAGTGGTCCATGCGCTTTGGACAGCGCTCTGCAAACTTACAGCCTTTGGGCAAATTGTACGGACTAGGTACGGTTCCTGCGATGGGACTCAGACGAGCACCCTTAAGACCGATGATGGGAATCGATTTGAGCAATCCTTGGGTATAAGGGTGCTTCGGATTGTAAAACACATTCCGAACCGATGATTCCTCCACCTTCTTGCCCACGTACATCACCAAAACATCATCGGCCATGCGCCCGATGACTCCAAGATCATGGGTAATCATCATGATGGCCATTCCATAAACATCCTGCAGTTCCCGCATGGTTCGCAGCATGCGGGCCTGAATGGTCACGTCCAGGGCAGTGGTTGGTTCATCAGCGATCAGCAAACTAGGATTGCACGACAGTGCCATGGCAATCATGGCTCGCTGGCGCTGACCACCACTCATCTGGTGCGGGTACTCGTAGAATCGCCGCTCCGCTTGTGGGATATCCACCTGTTCCAAAACCTCGATGGCTCGTTTTTTGGCCGTGGCCTTGTCTACATTCTGATGCAGGAGAATGGTTTCTGTGATTTGGTTACCAATGGTAAATACCGGATTCAGTGACGTCATGGGCTCCTGGAAAATCATGGCAATGTGCTGCCCGCGGATACTGCGCATCTTTTTGCCATGGCGGTCGAGACTGGTAATATCGACGACCTCTCCGTCAGGCGCATAGAACGTGATTTTCCCTTCCACGATGCGCCCCTGCGGTTCCGGGAGCAGTCGCATGATCGACTGAGCCGTAATGCTCTTACCGCAGCCGCTTTCGCCGACGACGCCCAATACACGTCCGCTCTTGATGGACATGTTGAGCCCATCCACCGCTTTGACGACACCGCTTTCGGTAAAAAAGTGACTCTTGAGATTCTGTACTTCAATCAACGTTTCCTGCGTACTCTTTTTCGCAGTTGCGTTGGGTTCTGGCATAGCCAAGATGACCCCTCCTTCGCAAATAAGACCTTACCGAGAATATGGATCTACGGCGTCGCGAATACCATCGCCCAGGAAATTGAACGCCAATACAGCCATGACCACGAACAGACCGGGGATCATCAGCCACGGCTGAGCAATGACGACGCTAACCTGCTGTGAAGCCTGCAGCAGCACGCCCCAACTGGTAATGGGCGGTTGAATTCCCAGTCCCAAAAAGCTCAGAGCGGTTTCTGCCAAGATCATGCCCGGAATCGAGAGGGTGGCGATGACGATAATGTGGCTGAATGCATTGGGGAGCATGTGAATTAGGATGATCCGGGAATCCTTGGCGCCCATGGCGTGGGCCGCCATCGTGTAGTCTTCTTCGCGATAGGCCAGTACCTTGGCTCGAACTTGACGGGCCAATCCGGTCCAGTTCTTCAGCGACAAAATCACCGAAATTGCAAAAAACACGTGCAGCGGTGACCAGTGGGCCGGCACGATGGCAGCTAAGGCCGCCCATAATGGAATGTCCGGGAAAGACATCAAAAGCTCCACGAGACGTTGAATGAGGTTATCCACTAGCCCTCCATAATAGCCTGAGATGGTCCCCAAAACCGAACCCAGGATGATGGTCAAAGCCACCCCAATCAGACCGACCGTCAACGAGATCTGCCCACCGTAGATGATGCGGCTGTACAGGCAGCGGCCCAAGCGATCGGTGCCCATGGGAAAGAATGTCCCTTCCTCGACGCCAAAGAGACGAATACTGCTGGTAAAGAATGTCAAGAGACTGTATTCATCACCGCGCACGAAGAAGCGAATAGGTCGTTTGATGTCGGTATCGATCTCATGCACCCAAGAAAAGCGGGCCATGTCAAGACGTGTGTTGTATCCATAGACAAAGGGACGCAGCGACCAATTACCTTCGGCGTCAACAAAGCGCGGAACTTGCGGTGGGGCCAGGATGTGCTGCTCACGCTGGGCCGTGAAATCGTATGTGGAGAAGAAACCCGGGAAAACAACCATCGTAACGTACAAAATAATCAATACAATCCCACCGGCGATGGCCAGTTTGTTCTTGAGGAATCGCCGCCACATTAACTGCGTTTGGGATAGCGATTCCTTCTTTTCCAGATCCTTTAATTCAGGATCGAGATGCCTAGTGCGTAGTGAATCTAATGCTTCGTTTGACATATCTAATTTTTCGTTTGCCATAGCGTAAACCTCCTTTACTCAAAGCGGATGCGCGGATCCACGAATGCCAGCGCGATATCCGCCAAGAAATTCCCCACAATCAACATGAAGGACAAGAAGATCAAAAACGTCCCCGCTAAGAACATGTCCTGTGACCGCAGAGCCACGAAATACAGCGGGCCCACCGTGGGCAAACTTAATACAATGGATACCACTGTGGCACCGGAGATCAGCTGCGGCAGGCTCATGCCCAGACTCATTATCAGGGGATGGAGAGCGTTACGCACAGCATGCTTGTAGACCACAACGTTTTCAGTGAGGCCCTTCGCCCGGGCCGTTTGGACGTACTGCATATTCAGAATGTCCAGGAGATTGCCGCGCATCATGCGCACGATGCCTGCTGTACCAGATAGCCCAACAACAACAACCGGGATCCAAAGATGCTGCAAAAAGTCGACTACACGCGGCCATGACCACGCAGCGTCCACAAACTCCCGTGAAAAGAGGCCACCCACCGACCAACCAAAGACACGACTGGAGATCACCATCAGGACCAATGCTATCAGGAAGCCAGGGATACTTAAACCAATAAACGACAAAAACGTAAAGACGTTGTCCCAAACGGTATATTTGTGAGTGGCGGAATAAATTCCAATGGGAATGGCAATCAGCCAGCTGAAGAGCAAACTCAGTCCGCTAATTGTTAATGTATAGCCGATGCGACTCCAAATCAGCGTATTCACTTCGCGATTATACATAAATGAGCGGCCAAAGTCACCGCGGACAAAACCGCTGGCCCAGCGGATAAACTGTTCATAGATGGGTCGATCCAGCGCGTAACGCTGGTTCAACGCTTGAATTTGTTGTTCAGCCGTGCTGGTACCCAGCATCTGCAGTTCTGCACGATACACGTCTAGGTACGAGCCAGGAGGAAGATTAATGAGCATAAATCCGACGAGACTTACCAATATCATGGTCGTGATCATATAGATGAGACGATGTCCAATAAAAGCCAGCACGAGACATCACTTCCTTACGCACATAGTCGTCTTAACGAAAAAGGTGGGAGGAGGTCCCTCCCCCCACCTACTAGAACCTGAATATCCACCAATAATCCTATTGACGGAAGAAGAACTGTTCCGGCATGACGATGGCCGGATATGGCGTGATCCAAGGGTTCACGAAGCCGCCAAGACCCAGCTGTTCTTGCTCTGGAACATTGCCCAGATTCTTGTCATGGATGATGATTCTGGGAATGTTGGAGACGGTGCCCAGGAAGAACGGACCTTCTTCCACGTGAATGCGGATCATCTCGCGTACCACAGCATCACGCTCTTCTTCATCAGCAATGACACGGGCTTCATCGTACAGAGCCTGCAGACGGGCTACAGGGTCATCAGGAGCAGGTTCTTCCCGAGGCGGGGTGCGATCCCTGGGATCCAGATCCGCCTGCAAATGAGCTGTACCAGCCTGTACCTGTTGGTACCAGTTGCCGTAGAGAGGTGCCCAACGTTCTGGCTCAATGGGAACAACCCACTGCGGGAACACCAAGTGATTCGGGCCGTCGCCCACTTCCCAGGCCCCCCGGATATCAAAGTCGCCGCTCATGTTGAAAAGTGTGACAGCAGCTCCATCCATGGGATTCAACTCTGTGCGCAGACCCACAGCTTCCCAGTCCACCTTGGCCATTTCGTTTGTCTGGATATACACCCGATCCGTCGCAACATTGTAGTCAATACGCAGAACCAGCGGTGCGCCGCTGGGCAGCTGACGCCAGCCGTCACCGTTCTGGTCGATCACACCGATCTCATCCAACCAAGCTTTTGCTTGCTCAGGATCATAGTTCACATAACCTTGTTCCCAGCGCTCATAAAGCTCTTGGCCTTCCGGATGACGATGGAATTCCACGGCCTTCGGGCTGAAGGTTCCCGTGGTCCGCAGTCCCAAGCCAAAGAAGAGCATGTTCTGCATCCGTTCCCGATTCAAAGCCACAGAAAGCGCCCGCCGGAACTCGGGGGTCCGGTAGATCTCCCGCTTTTCCTCTTCGGGATAGTTCCAGTTGGTGTAGAACATAGGCCCGGTTCCGGAACCACTGTCCCAGTACTTGATCTCATAGCCGCCGGATTCCTGGTTGTCAATCATCATGGCCATGTCAGTCAGGTCCAGATAGGGGCGTGTATTGAATGTGGATTCACCGGCCATCAAGCGCAACTTAACCACTTCAGCGTCTTCTGCAAACGTTGCTACCAAGCGATCAATGTACGGCAGCTGGTTGCCTGCGGAGTCGACCACATAGTAATAGGGATTACGTTCCAGAACCCAACGCTCCGTAATAGCATGTTCCACCGGCATCCATGCTGTCAGTACCGGCATTCCTATATTGGTCCACCATTCCATCTGCTCTTCAAAGACTTCGAAGTCTGCATAATCAGAGTAGTCGGGATGGTACTGCTCCAAGTAGTGACGAGGAACAATATAACGCTCACCGGTACCGGCATTGATCCACATGGCCAGGCGCTCTGGCAGCAGCGGCGACGGTGCAGCGAAGTCGATCTGAATAGTGAAATCATCCAGAGCAGTGATTTCCGCGGGTTGCCCGGCTACAGCCAACATATCGGGAACTGGATCTGACATTTCTCGGTTAAGAGCCATGTCTTCCCACCAGAACATGAAGTCAGCCGTTGTCAGCGGATGTCCATCAGACCACTTGACGCCTTCCCGAAGAAACAGTGTCCAGGACGTGGCCTCTTCGTTGGATTCCCAACGCTCTACCCAGTTGCCTTCAATGCCCAGACCGTCTTGAACCCAACGGACCGGCGAAAAGCCGTACATCTTCATCCGAGTATGCGCCCAGTTTGTTCCCGAGGTGGTTTGATAGTACCACGTTCCACCGTATTGTCCGATCTCTTCAAAGGGCTCAATAACGACGGGATTCGCAGGCAGGCGGTCTTCAACCGGGGGAAGTGCCCCAGCCGCTACCTTCTCAGCCAGCAACGGAGATTCGTTCCATTGGGCCAAACCCGCTGCACTGAAGGCAACGAACAACACCAACACGAAAGCCAAACTAAACCATCTTCGATTCATTCTGCAACCTCCTTGTGGTCCTTAGGCTCTTCATAAACTCATAATACCCATACGTCTCCAACGACACTTGCTCTGTGAAGCCCTACGCCCGCCTCACCCCCTATACATGCCGTAATGGTCTTCCCTACGTGTTATATTAGGGAGAAAATCCTTTTTTCCTTCCGTTAACACGAAAAAAATGCAAACGGTTTAAATGTAAATCTTTAGGGATGATGGAAACAGTTTTGAGAACAACACCTGCAGAACCCCTGAGACATCCGCGGCAACGTTATCAATCCGTAACAGAAAATCCATATCTGGATTGCACGTCATAGGAACCCTGCGGCCAATCGAAGAACACGCGCACCTCGTAGTGACCTGCTGCCAAGGGACGAAACTCCAGTGTGCCTTGGTCTTCACCACCAGTGTAGTAAAACTGGCCATAGGTAGAATCACCGGCATCAGAACGGA
>PWMW01000082.1 GCA_003559095.1 Clostridiales bacterium
CACTGGCAGTGTCTCGAGAACACCGGGTGCTGACAGCGCCTGCCGTTGGCCGTGCTCGCCGCGTCGCAGCCTCAAGATCCCCCGACAATCGACCACTGTCGTAAGCCTTCCGATAGAGGTTTGCACATCGTATGTGCCAACTTCACTGTAGGTGTTTCGTTAACGGCTCCTAATCCGATAATGGTGACATGCTTTGACCGAGACAGCGGTCTTGATCCACCGAAACAACTATTTGCGGAGAGCTTCAATGCCTTGGGGCCACGGCAAGTAACGGCGGAGAAATTTCCGGGGCTGCTGATACCATTTCCTCAGTTGCAGTAGGCTGGTGGAACAAGCACGGCCAAACAGTCAGACTAGCTGAAAAAACCTTACAGGTTCGGGGTGATTTGCCAGGTCACAGGAAAGTTGTCCAGCAAGCCCGAAGAATACCCTCATGGGGGAGAGTGGCAAAGCCGGTGTGAACTTGGACGGTCTCACTTAGACACAGAGAAGCGTCAAACCTATCAGAGCGAGTGCAAACGGAAGGACCCGTCGCCGTCCGGAGACATTGAGAAACTTGCGGTTGCTGCAGAAACGTTGGAGCGAGTTTGTCCTTCTTTCTCACAGCCTTGAGGGCCAATCGGTAGGTTGTTGTATGCACGTTCTGCCTAAATCATTGCGACCAGCTTCGTGAATCATGATTTCATGGCGCTTAGCTGAAATTCAAGGCCGAAACCAGGACTGGGCTTGGTGAACGGGAGTCCGGCGGCGTGCAGGCGGTGTTGGTGAACCTTACCTTGTCGGGACCGCTGTTCTACCCATTGAGGTTGCTGTCGTTCAATACTCGGCATCGCTGCTGAACCGGTTCATTGGCGGTGCGATTTGCGGTCTGTTTTCTGGCATTTTACGGATCGCAGGACTTAAGATCTCTGTACTGGTTGATTTTGAGTAACAGTCCGTAGGAAATGAATCCAACGTGATATGCGCCGTGGCACCGGGTCCTTGAGCCTTCCCCAAGCGCCACTGGATTCCCTCTAGGTGTTTGGTATGAGTCAGGGGACCCCGTTTTCTGCAAAGGAGAGATGCATCGATGTTGCGGTTAGTGGTGTTCAGCTTGATTCTCCTTCTGCTTTGTCCGGTAAGTATGCAGGCCCAAGGTCTTCTTGCTACTTTATTTCCAGAGGTAGTCGATTACCCGCCGCCCCCATGGCTCCGAGAAGGGGTGCGTTTTGTCCAATACCTGATTTCAGGCTCTGTTCCTCAGGACAAGTACAGGTACTTCAGCGATGAGCACGGCGGATGGGTTGACCAGCATGGTAATAGGTACTCCTTCGAAGCTGCTCAGGGAACAGGTGGACAGGGGATCACCGTTGTGGATGTCGTAGCCATTGCTGGCCACGAGGTTGCCGTTGTCCGTGAGTCCTTCTCCATGATCGGGGACTCCATTCTCCCCATGACGAAACAAGGTGTGACGGGAGGCCTTGCTTACTGGGATGAGCTCTTTGTCAATCCTGCTTTCCTAGCCACTGTGCAGGAAACAAATTTACCAGGGTTGATGATCATCCGAGGTCCCTTTACGCTAGGTGAGACCACCTACAGTGCCATTCGCTTTCAAACCGAGACAGCGGCTTCTCGCTACGCCCAGGTCTATGACCTAAATACAGGCATCTGTCTGTTTGCCGGCTTATCCGGGCTCGGGACGTCCGGGGATTCCCTATCGCAAATGGGAACCCCAACGGGTACTGTGTCGGTGATCCAGGCCAGCTTACTGCACGTTAGAGAACTCAACATCCCTTGGCTGCAAGGGGAATTGTCGCAAGTCAGTCAAAGCATTCGCAGGATGCACTACGATGGCTATACGATGTTTACCACCACAAGCTTTCCACTTCAAACCAAGCTTTGGCAGTCCTACCAGACAAAGGAAAGCAGTCCTCGATGGATTGCTCAGAAAGTGACCAGTACCACCGAAGGCTATGAAGTATTTGCCACCGAAAAGGCCATTATCAGTGGTATCGCCCAATTCGGGGGTGTCTTTATCCCGCCGCTGGCCTTGTCCATCTTGGCAGAGGGCCAAATCATTGACACAGACCCCGTGACAGGATTCCAGGTTCGAGTCATATTCAATGGAACGACCCCCGAGGGTTACCGTCGACTGGGAATACGAGTGGCAGGCAGAGACTTCTTCTGCGATTACTATTACGATCAAGATGGGGTATTGGTAGGAACCCAGCTTTCACTTTGGGAGTTTCGGTGGGCGCAATCGGATAGCCAGAGGTATACCGAGTATTGGTTAACCTATCTTGAGTAACCTCTGGGGTTTGCGACCCGAATCCAACGGAGAAACTGAATCAAGGGAACCGCGTTTCCCGGTCTTTCAGGACAGGCATCCCAAAATGCCGTTACAGGGCAGTACGGAGGAGAATAGATCCTGTTGTCAGCATCAGTTACTGTTGTGAAACCAAATGATAACTGGGGAGAGTCTCATGGTTGGTTTGCGCTGCGGCCGATGTTGTGAGGCTCTTTCTTTCTTCAGCCACGCGCCACTCCGTAGACGCAGCGCATGGAGTCGTCTTGGTCCGCTAAGGGGGTTGGCTCCAGAGGACCACGCATGTTCCCGGTGTTGGTGGGGATGCTAGACGTATTTATCCGGATGGATGCCTCAGACGGCGGGTGCCATTTGGAAACCTGAGGTACGTCGGCGGCTGCTGTTCGCGAAAGCGGCCGACGGTGCCCGGATCGGCTGCAAAGCAATTGCGAGTCTTGTATTGGTGCCAGCAAAGGTCCCGTGTCAAGACAGCCCCAGAAGAAACCGCACGCTCGGGAGAGCCAGGCCAAAAGCACGGAAGGGTCAATCGTTCGGTGGTGCTTTCAATGCAGCGTCCAGACCCCGCAGTTATCGTCGTGTGAAAACGGCCACATGGGTGGGGTAAGGGTAGCGCTAAGCGACCAGGTGCAACGCCTTGTGCGGCGGATGTGATCCTAATCGGGGAGTTATGGTCCTGAATCTACTCCCTTTGTACAGCTTCTATAGAGACTTCGCACGGTTCGACGACCTAGAATTTTCGTCACCGTTCTTAGGTACGTGATGAGTTGGCAACCTATTGACCAGGATGCCGTCGCTGCGAGCGGGGTGCTCGGCGGGCTGCTGCGGTAGGCTTTGGAGTTCAAGAGCTGCAGCACAGCTTGCTCCTCTTCGGGCTTGAGTTTGTTGGCCGGAGCAGGTCGAACGGCCATCGGTCGTTGGTCTTCCAGAGGTGTCTTGGAACTCCGCCAGCGATCAAAGGTTCTAGTGGAGATGTTGAGTTCATCACAGGCCAGCTGTTTGCGAGCCC
>PWMW01000060.1 GCA_003559095.1 Clostridiales bacterium
ATCACACTGGAGGGTACTCAAAAAAAAGCCCCAGGTCTGTCTGGACAGGCGCTGCCCACCACACAGGCCCGAGGCCGTCGCAGTCATTGCATGACTCCCAGCGGCTGCAACCCTTACCAACCCGGAAGATTGTAGACAAAGCAGTAAGCTGACAACAGCGTGTAAAACAGGGCCACCAGCGTATAGCTGACCTTCCGTCCGGTGGGCAGCTGCGCCTGCACCCAATGCATAATGACAATGACCCAGAAAATAGCTAGACTGACAAAGGCCGGCCACAGTAGGCGGCGTGCCCAAACCAAGCCCGACGACAGGCCCAGCGGCAGCTGGTGCAGCTGCATATTCAGCATGGCAGCCGCGGCGACCACAAAAGCCAATCCGAACAGCCAAGCCGTAATGCGTCGCGCCAAGAGATAATTTTCCGGATCCGGGCGGCGCCGACGGCGGGCCGGTAGCAGCCAGGGTGCGAAGACTTCAATAATTAGAATTACCAGCATTCCCACCCAGAGGGCCCGGCGGACATCGATTCGCTGCCACCAAGCCAGCCTTTCCAAGGTCTGCTGCGGGGCTCCATCATGAACCAGGCCCGTAATGCGGTCGTTATCATCTACCAGGAAGCGTACGAGACTGCCGCTGTCCACACCCAAAAAGAGCTGGGAACGCACAAAGATCAGTTCCTCTTCATAATTGCCCATGCGCAGTGTCAATGCATATTCCTGTCCCCGCCCGATATTGATGGGCACGGTACTGCCAAAGAGGGGCCCTACCTTTTCCACACCGTTTTGCGGCACGGCATCGCTTAAATACGAGCCGGTGAAACGGCGCAGTTCCCGGCTGTCTGGCAGCTCGGCGGCGGCCGCTGGTTCAGCCACGCTGGAGCCCCAGAGATCCCGCAGCAGCAGATGGCCGTCTTCCCCATTGACGGCGACGAAGACCAGGGCACCATCCCGAGGAATATACCAGAGGCCACTGGCGGCCCCGGGCGTCTGGCTTAACCGCCCCAAGGCACCCAAGCCTGGGTGCTGCAGCGGAAAAAGTCCCACGAGCTCCGGATCATCCATAAGATACTGGTGGAGAGGGTTGTCTTCCAGGACCCACCGCAGCAGTTGCTCAACCTGAGAAACACTGCCGTAAAGCCCCAAGGCAGGGTAATTGCTGGTCTCATAGCTGGGAAATGGAATGTACCCCAACTCTGTGTGACGATGGGGCACCAGTGCCGACCGGGCATCGGGCGGTACCACGCGACCGAATCCCATGGCCTCCAACTCCGCTGGTTCCAGCAGCCATTGGGCCATGATCTGTCCAAAGGGCTGTCCGCTGGCCTCGGATACAACCAGCGCTGCCAAACCTAGATTCAGGGAACTGACTCGACGAGCCTGGCCAGGTCGAGCCACATAGCCGTTCCAATGTGCCTGCAGCGAGGCCAGCAGTGGGTTGTCCTTAGCGGCGAAGCCGCCCAAGAAGAACGGTGTCGAATCGATGCCCGACGTGTGCCGCAGCAGTGTTTCCAGAGTTAAGGCGCCGTTACCCCGAGGCTGAAGGCCTTGGGGAACCCAATCCGTTATGGGCGCGCTAAGGGCACGTCCGGCGGCATCCCATTCCGCCAAAATGGCCATAGTGCTGAAGATTTGGGTAATGGACCCGAAAGGTATGTACGTGCCAGCCGTCACCAGATCCCGGCGGGCGTAATCGGCATAGCCGAAGGTACGGACCCAGGACTCCCCGGCCTCATCGGCATAGACTACCACGGCTCCCGGTATCCGGTACTGTTGCATCCAAGCGCCCATATCGTCGAGGGCAGCCCGGACATCCACCACCTGTCCCTGAACCGGAAATGCCAATACTAGGAGTAAAAACACGGTTCCTACCAGTACACTGCGCATCCATTTCATGGGTTCGCTTCACCAACCTTCAGGGGAGGTAGATCCTCATAGGGTATGAAGAACTCTGGTATGCCCACGGCATAGGGTGCCAATTCATAAAGGCCAAAGAACACAACAAGGCCCTTGTCTGTCAGGTAAACATCTTGATCCCCAGCCAGTTGACTGGCGTTGAAAGACGGTTGGAAATAATCTTCCGGACGTTGGGCAATGGCCGCTTGGATATGATCGGTGATGATCTCCCGGTAATCGCTGGTGGGATCGAAGAGGTCACTGAGTTGGACCGAACGACCGCTGGGAATATGGTAATTCCAGCCCCGCATCACCGTGAGTCCATGGGCACCACCCCGATACTGGTATACCGATGTGGTGAAGCTCAGCCACTCCTGATCGTTGCGGGTGGGGTGAAAACGACTGGCATAGACATAGGGCCAGAATGGGAGGTCGCGGGTTGCCAGATCTTTACGCCCTTCCTGGGCTGCCGCCTCCAGTTCATCGATCTGGTCGATCTGGTAGGTCCACAGTTCTTGGTTCCAACGGCCCGCAACCACGTGCTGCGGCAGGTCCTCGATCCAGGGGATGCGGGCATCCACATGGACTTCGGCGGTATCGCGTGTGATCGTGTCGGTTCGCAGCCGCCAAGGCTGGAACCGGGACGCCGTCGGTTGCGGCCTCTGGCTGGGATTTCGTTGTTCAATCACCAGATCATGTGTCAAGCCCATAGCTTGCAGATTGCGATACGCGGTCTCCGCTTCATCCAAGGTGGCATACAGCCCCACCTCCACCATAAAACCATCCCGACTGCGGATGACACGGGGCTGCCGCCAGGAGAGGTAGGAAAGATCCTCTTCCGCCACACCCAGCATCTCCCCTTGCAGCGCCTGTGTGCGCAGGGAATACCTGGGATCCCAGCTCAAGGCGTCGTAGGGAGCTTCCTCCAGGGTGATCACCAAAGCATCGGCCTGGGCTTTGGCCCGGATATAGACCGGGCGATGCAGTTCAAGGTAGAAGCGAAACATGGAATCATCGAGGGTAATTAGGGGATTGACGCTGGCCACCAACGACGAGTTGGTGGGCAGTTGGGCAGTGACATGGCGCACGCCCGCCACAGACAGGATCAGGCTAAATGGATGGGTAAAATATTCGACGCTATACCATCCGGGTTCGCCATCAAATTGCACCGTCAGGACCTGACCATCCTCCCACGGAGTCAACTGCATATGTTCGAGAGTCAGACCATCGGTGATTCTCCCGCCGGCAATCGTCTGCCAGGTTCGTTCACTGGCATACCCCGAGCTTACCAGAAGCAATAGGCACAGAACTAGCAAGAGCAGTTGCTTCGCCAAGGAAATCCCCTCCCCGTTCGTCACGTGCCGTCATGACCTTATTATACCGTACCTGCCCCTGAATGAAAACTACTTCCAGGGCAAAACAAACCCCTCCCAGGGTTCTGGGAGGGGTGGATAGAATCAGCGTACCGTGCGGGTAGACGGTGCTGTCGTCGTATTGTCCACAAAACGATAGTCGGTTCCGTATACCAACACAATGGGTCCTGACATTACTTCGCGGCGACTGCGCTCATCAAAATGCGTAATGTCAAAGGTCAACAGACCGATGTCTCGAATCATGGGAGTGCGCATGCGCAGCGTCATCAGGGGCTTCCGGTAAGTGATCTCATTCCTGGTCGAGCTGTATTGGAAGCCGCCACTGAAGGAAGAAACACTGATACGACCGACGCGGCTGGTTCCAATAATCCGATAGTCGCTGTCTACGACCAGACGATACAGATCGCGTCCTTCCAACAGCGACATCAGATCGATATCCACTTCGATCATCGTATCGGCGGGAGCAATGAAGTTACTGATATCCATGGACGCTACCGATCGCTGCACTGGCACGGTGATGCGGCCGAACGTGGGTCCGTCCACAATAATCTCCGTGATCTCGCCATCCCAGCGAGTTTGCCATCTGTCACTGATAGGAATGGAATCCAGCATCACGGTCATAGCACCGATGATCATCGTTCTTCGCTCGAAGGGGTTTTGGCCCGTTCGATTCGCCGAGACTGGCTCCACATGGAACCGCTCCCGTCCGTGACCCTCATTGGCCACAGCCACAAACAAAATGTCATCTTCCAGCCAGGCTACAGCTTGATCCCGCTGATCCACCGCGCGCCAGCGCGCTGCTGCCGGCATTGTCATAACAGAAACCAATACAAGCACGGCTACAGAAACAATCAGTAATCGTTTCATGTCAAAACCTCCATTTCCTCTCGGGGTAATGTCGACTCGTTTGATTAATAGCGCAGAATAACGGTACTGGTCCCTTCATGAACTGGGAAGTGCTCCGGCGCTTCATTTGGGAACAGATCGAAATAGTTCTCCATTTCATCATAAACGTACTGGTAAAGCTCAAAGCTGAGAATTGTACCGTTATTGTTCAAATCTGCATCGCGTGTGTCTAGGCCCTGCACAAGGAAATGCGTAAAGACACCCAGACCGGAAGTAAAGGTCGTAGCTTCCTCGTCCGCCCGGGCCGCCACCAGCACGGTGTAGTAGTAGGCCTTAAATGCCTGTTCCCGCAGGGATTGTGGCTTCGGACGGGTGATGCCATCGGCGAAAGAGCCCGAGTAGCTGCCGTCAATGATGACTGTGGCTCGTTTGAAATGGCTGCTAATAGCGTTCTCCAGCTCAACGTCGGAGATGGTGGTCGCAGGATCATTGACGTGCCCACCTTGGGGTACAATGTAATCATACAGCGCATCCGGACCACCTCTGGCCGTACCGGAGAAATAGAAGACAAAATCGTCTTCGGGGTGCGCTAAGTTCCCAATGCGGTTGATTTCAGACAGAATGCCGCTGCGGGTGGCAGCCGACCCTGTCAGTTTTTTCGTTTCACCAACATTCATGGCATTGTCCGTAATGACGTCATAAACGGCCCCGGCATCAATGGCGAATCCAGAGGGACCTACGATCAAGTAATGAACCCTTGTGACATGCTGCAGGTTTAGGTTTTGGCTGCGGTTCAACCGGAACGAAATAGTTTTGGGGCTGTTGATGAAGTACCCGGCAGATGGTTCCCTGATGTCAATTTCATAGTCGCCGGCGGGCAGACCCGTAAACGCGAAGAACCCATTAGCGGTAGTGGTGGTCTCTGCCAGCTTATTGTTGTTCCGAAACAGGCTGATCTCAGCACCATCAAGCCGCTCCCAAACCGTTGGGTCAGGATTGGCACTGGTCGTTCGAATCCAGATGTCGTCGTTATCAAAGTCGTAGAGAATGTACCCTTGAACACTGGCGTTTTCCGGATCAGGACCAATTACACCACCACCCAAACACCCCGACAACATCAAAGCGGCCATCAATAAGGCCAACAACACCAACACGTTACGCCTTGCCATACAAAGCACCTCATTTTCAAAGGATTTTCTTGCTGGAAAGCAAATATACTAATGAACCAGAACAATACCGGTTTGGAGGTGAGTCATGCATCGTAGGGTCAAGATTTACAAAACAGTAATTCTCCTCATCGTTCTCATTTCCGTCGGCATCCTCGGTTATTCCCTCATCGAGGGTATGAGCTTCACCGATGCAGCGTACATGACCGTCATCACCATGTCAACCGTGGGTTTCCGGGAAGTGGCCGAGCTTAGTCTGGGTGGCAAACTTTTCACTATTTTCTTCATTATCGGCAGTCTAGGTACTGCAGCGTATGCGTTCTCCTCCATCAGTTACTTTCTCTTGGAAGGAGAGCTGAACAAAGCCATAAGGAGGCGGCGTATGGAACGTGACGTTTCGAACTTGAAAGACCACTATATCGTCTGCGGCTACGGCCAAACCGGCCAGATTGTCGTAGAGCAATTTCGTTCAAAGCATGTGCCCTTCGTGGTCATCGAGCAGGACGAGGAAAAGGTAGCTGAGCTCTGCGAACAAGGAATTCTGGCCTTGGTCGGCGATGCCTCTACCGAAGAAGAGCTGGAAAGGGCCCGCATCAAGCATTCACGAGGCCTCATTGCTTCTTTGGCCACCGATGCAGATAATGTCTTCACCGTGCTTACCGCTCGCGAAATGAATCCTGATCTCTACATCGTGGCTCGAGCCATCGATCGCGCTGCTCACAGCAAACTGCGCAAAGCCGGTGCGAACAATACCATATCCCCGAACGAACTGGGTGGTACCCGCATGGCTGCTCTGGTACTGAAGCCGGCCGTGGTATCGTTCATCGACATCGTCACCCGCGTCGGCGACGTGGATTTCGACATCGAACAAGTAGTTATCCCCGTTGGCTCGACCCTGTCCGGGAAGACCTTGAAAGACGCCGAGATCCGCGAAAAGACCGGTCTTATCGTTCTCGCTGTCCAACGACGGGGACAGGCGAAGATGCGCTTCAATCCCACAGGCAGCGAGCGTCTGGAAGAAGAAGATATTCTCATTGTCCTAGGAGAGACAGACAGCATCCGGAAACTGAAAGCAATGATCTGACCGCGAACAACGCCGGCCGCACTGCACGGCGTTGTTTGCATTTGCCCGTCGCTTCTTTACAGGATCGCTCCAATAATGGCGCCTAACAACAGCGGTCCCACTTGGGTCAAGACAGCCATCCCGGCGCCAGCTCCAGCAACGGCTCCGAGGAGCGGCACTCCCGTCAAAGCACTGCCAGCAATCCCTAGTCCGACACCAACGATCACAGCTGGCAGAATGGCCGCAAGAATTGCATTACCCACAGAGCCGGCCTTCTTGCCGCCTACAATACCACCGATCAGAGGTCCTATAGCAGGCAGCCAGAACAACAACGTCGAGATGACCAACATCCAAATACTTGCTCCCAAAATACTGCTTTGCTTGGCCATATGCATCGCCTCCTCTTAGCTTCGCTGCTGCAGTTACCCCTCCCCGTGAACTCTCGTGTTCGGGGGCCACAACCTCTCCAAAATACCCTTGCATACTACTATCTTCCAGGCCGAGACAAAAAAATCCTGCTTTTGCCGTTAGGCAAGCAGGGAGGATCATCGCCGCCCAGTGGGCCGGCCCCCAGCATGGGCCACACAGCGGGACGCACAGCGCATGCCCCAAAGAGCCGCTTCGCTCGGCGGTTTACCTTGATACAGTCCAGCCAGTACCCCGGCATTGAAGGCATCACCGGCCCCGGTGGTATCCTGAACAGCCGCCTCGGCAGCGGGCAGCAGCTGCACGCCGCTGTCATCCGCAATCATGCAGCCTTGGGCACCCAGGGTGATGATCACCTGGGAGTAATATGTCCGCAGGACCTCCGCCGCCCGCCGCGGATCCGCACAGCCCGTAAGAACTCGAGCTTCGTCCGCATTGGGTAGGAAGAGATCGGCGCCCCGGGTTTCATCCAGGAACTTCCCAACACCGTAGTCGACCAGCAGTGCATAGGACGATGGATCAAGGCTGCGTTTAGCACCCGCCCGGCGGCCGTGGTCAAGAAAGGCCAACGCCGCTTCGCGCAGACCTACGCTCTGAAAAAAGGAATAGCCGGTGCAGTGCAGCCAGGCGCTGTCAACGGGCAGCAGCGGCAGCAGATCCTCTGTGGTCATGCCTAGATTAGCACCCCGCTGCGTGATCATGGTCCGCTCGCCCTGGGCATCCACCAAGACCGCAATGCGGCCTGTGGGTTCATGGCCCACGGCCAAGTGGGCCTCAACACCAAAGGCCGTCAGTTCCTGGCGGAGCATCTGCCCCACATCGTCAGGGCCCACGCGTCCTACAAAGCACACCGGTTGTTGCAGATAACCCAGCCAGCAGGCGGTATTGCTGGCACTGCCTCCGCCGCTGAACATGATGGTACCAGGAACATCGCTACCTTTGGCCAGGGGCCCCCGGGGCGTGATCAGAATATCTTGGATCAAGTCCCCAAAACACGTAATCATTGGGACTCCACGCTGAGAGCCTTGGCGATCTCCGCGCCCACCCGCAGATTGTTCTTCACCAGGGCAATGTTGGCCTGCACCGTGTCGCCGCCGCTTTCCTCGTGCAGACGTTTCAGCAGATACGGTGTTACCCGTTTTCCGGAGATCTTCTTTTCCTCCATTTCCTGCATAATGGCCTGCAGCAGATCATTGAATCTCTGCTCCTCCAGTTCGGCATCTTCAGGAATGGGCACGGTGACCAACAGTCCTCCGGCCTGCCCCAGCATCTGCTTCGTGCGGAAGATATGGGCCACTTCCCTGCCGTGCTCCACAACGTAATCCACCGCTAAGCCGGAATCCCGCAGATAAAAGGCGGGAAACTGCGAACTTTTGTAACCCAGAATCGGCACTCCCAGGGTCTCCAAAACCTCCAGTGTCTTCGGCAGGTCCAGCACCGATTTGGCACCGGCGCAGATCACCGTGACTGCAAAACGGCTCAAAGCCTGCAGGTCTGCACTGATATCCATAGTTTCTTCGCCGTGCCGATGCACACCGCCGATGCCGCCAGTTACAAAGACAGGAATTTCTGCCCAATGGGCGATCTGCATGGTGGAGGCCACCGTGGTGGCACCGTCCATATGCTGGGCCATTAACACGGGAATATCCCGCAGGCTTGCCTTGGGCATATCCTGGCCTTGGGCCAGCCGGCAAAGTTCATCGGGATTGAGGCCCACTTTCGCCTTGCCGCCCAGAATGGCAATGGTGGCCGGAACAGTGCCCAGATCCCGAAGTTCGGCCTCCAAATCCAAAGCCAGCTGATAATTCTCCGGATAAGGAAAACCATGGGCAATGATGGTGGATTCCAGGGCGACTACGGGCTGCCCCTTGGCCAGTGCTTCCTGCACTTCATCACTTAACTGCAGCCAATCTTTCATGATGGTGATTCTCCTTTCTGCCAATGAAGGCGGAGTATCTGGAGAGCCGATACCGCCAAAACTGCTGCCGGAACCAGCGCTCCCAAAGCATCCACATACAGCCCCCAGGACTGCTGCCGGACATAGACGGCGGTGCTGAGATTAAGGACCACGTACGCATCCAAAAGTGCTTTGGAGCGGAACAACCGATACTGTGATTCGGACAAGGGCGAGTGGGCTTCCCTGGCATAAGCCTGATGCCGCCGCCAGAACCAGCCATTGACCAAGACACCCAAGAAGCCTAAGAGAATACCCCAGCGCAGATCCCCCAGTTCTCCAGGGTCCAGAAAACGCCGGTAGGATTGGATTCCGATCACCACCACACTCAGGCCCATAACGGAGGCCACCAAGAGATTGGCCTTGGTTTCCCAACGGCTGTAGATCGCCATATCTACATTCCGAGTCCGGGCCCAGCGATACACCGCCCAGGCCAGGACCAGTGCTGCCAGCTCTGTGGAGCGGCGCAGCAGATCCGCCATCATCATGGTGGATTGGCCAACGTAGGCCGCCCAACCATAGGTCACCGGCGACCAGAGGGCCAACAGCCATCCCGCCAGGAGGGTTCGCTCCTTCCCCACACTCCACGAGCTCATCCGCCGCGCCACCACCGATCCAAGAACACCAACAACTGCAGAATCGGATACGCCAAGGCGGCCATGGACCAGGGCAGAATAATGGTATCCCGGCCTTTGCGGGACGCCGCTTCGATGATCGAACCGACGCTGGCCAGAATGAAAGCACTGACCAAAGCCACCCACCAAGAAACCGTGGTGAAGACAAGCAGGACAAGGAAGGCAATGATCCAAGAGGCGCCAACATTGGCCAAGGCACCTTCCACGGTTTTCTTCGGGTCAAAGAAGGGCGCTTTCAGCTTGGTGCGGCCCAAGAACTTACCGGCCAACGCCGCTGCGGCATCACCGAAGCCCCAGATCATAGTGGCCAAGACGGCCACGAACTTCCACTCCGCTCCCAGAATGCCCCAAAAGACAATGAGCAGACCACTGAAACTGACGGACAAATAGAAGATCTGGCGGGATACCTCATTGGAGCCCTTTTTCCGGTCGATGGATAGATCCTGCAGGATTTGCAGCTTGTATGCCACGCGAATCACCACAAAGGCGAAGAGCATCAAACCTACCAAGGTCAGTACCGCCCCAGACCAGTTGGGAAAGCCCATCACCAAAAAGAGCATACTGAAGGTAATCATCAAATGATACGATTTACGAATCCATTCCTTAGGCCACCCCGTCAACCGATCTACCAAGGCAATGAGACCGGCGCACGTGGCAAGGTAGATGAAGAAGATCAGGGCCGCCTTGGCATCGCTGGCAAACATCCATGTTCCTCCGTTCTTTTACATCGAAAACTTTGGCTAGAGCGCAGCCAACTTCGCTTGCAGGGCCTGAAAGTCCTGCCAAGCCTCTGGCTTCTTGCTGGGGTCCCGCAGCAGTGCTGCCGGATGGTACGTGGCCATCAGCAGATATTCGCCCCGCTGGATCCACTGTCCCCGCTCTTGCGTAATGCGAAACTCCGGGTCAATAATGGTACGGGCGGCCACCGCGCCCAAACATACCAAGATGGCCGGCTTAATGCAGTGCACCTGCCAGCGCAGATGGTTCAAACAAGCCTGGATCTCCTCAGGTTTGGGATCCCGGTTCTGCGGAGGGCGGCACTTCACCACATTGGCTATGTACACCTGGCTGCGATCCAGCTGGATGGCGCTTAATATGCGGTCCAACAGCTGCCCGGCGGCACCTACGAAAGGCTTGCCCTGCTCATCCTCCTGCTGGCCGGGACCCTCGCCAATGAACATTACCTTGGTCTCGGGATTGCCATCCGCCCATACCACCTGGCGCCGGCCTGCGTGCAGGGCGCAATCGGTGCAGTCGGCGGCAATGCTGGCCCGTTCTGCTAACGCCTTCAGGTCTGCCATATTATCGACTCCTCACAATGCTAAAGTCGCTGTAGCCCATAAGATTCGCCGGCCACTGCACATCCACCCGTTCGATCTGGGCCCGCATGGGCCCTTGATCCAACTGCAGATGATGGATAAACTCGTGGATCAGCGACGACTCGCCTTCGGCTTCGATGACCACCGAACCATCCCGCACATTGCAGACCGTGCCAGCAACCCCGTGCCGGTCGGCCAGATCCTTGACATAGTAGCGAAAACCCACGCCTTGGACCCGCCCGCTCACTGTAATGATTGCTCGTTTCACAGTGCTGTCACCCCTCTACTACCTTTTCTGCCAAAACCACGCATTCGGGACCCGCCTGGTACGGAGTCCGCTCATAATCCTGGTACAACCCAACAATCCGGAAGCCCGCCTGCTGCAAATGCTCCCTCATTTCTTCCACGGAACAGGAAGATTCCTCGGAGGCCTGCACTGTGATGCGCACAGGTTCCGTCAGATCGTAATTGATCTGGTTGAGAAGCCGCCGCCCATCGGCAAAGATCCGGGTCTGCACCACCTGCAGCATCACATGGCCGTGGAACGGGTGCACACCCTGCAGAGCCAGATACGGTAGCGAATCGCCCACCTCCTGCTCACTGCAGTCGAAGTCGAAGGCCAGCAGGCCCCCGGGCTGCAGATGGGCCGCCATGCACTGCAGCGCTCGCCGCCGCCGCTGGGGACTGGTCATATACATCATGGATTGATAAGGAATCACAATCCCGGCAAAACGTTCGCCCAAATGGAACGCTTCCATATCTCCTTGGTGAAGTGGTACTTGGTATCCGTAGGCATCCAGTTTGGCCGCGGCCAAGCGCAGCATCTCTGGACTAAGATCCATGCCGGCACAGGCAATACCCGCTTCGGCCAAGGGCAGCAGCATACGCCCGGAACCGCAGCCCACATCCAGTACTTTTCCTCGGCACTGGCGGGCCACATCCACATAGAAGACGGCATCATGCTGGAACTGCACAGCGTAGTCATAGAGAGAATCGGCACCGTAGGCAGAGCCTTCCCCAGCCCGACCAGACTGCAGCAGTTCCTGGGCCAAGCCAAAATAGTGTTCCATGCAAGCACAGCCTCCAAACATTGTTCTTACTGCTAAAATTCTCCACAGACGGGCGGTTTCCTTGTGCCAGCCCGCCCTCCACCCCAGATTTCGCAGCTGGGTACGGATCCCAGATGGCCATGGCCTAACACAGCAGCGGTAAACTGCCAGCTCACCCCAGGGCCTCAACAAGGCTGGAACGCGAAAGTTGTCCTGCGGCGATGTGCGAAGGATGCAAATCCTCTAAACCGGCCAAATCGGCACAAAACCACCTGTAGACGGCAAAATCCGCCATCGACTTTCTGCCAAAAAAGGCATACATTGGAATTGAAAGAACCCGCCAATATCCGGCTGACCGGTGTAGCGAAACGGTTTCATGGCCATCCTCCGCACTCACACTGCCAGTAGGGCACATGGCAAGATATTGGACGGACTTTCACCGGTTTTGCATCTTACGCCAAAAAGGGAGGGTATACCATGGCCCAAGACAAAGGCATCAAAAAAGCTGCACCGAAAAAAGAAACAATGAAAGCCGGCCCCAAACCTAAGAAATAAGGAAAGCAAGAAAGCGCTGAGCCCTCAGGCCAGCGCTTTTGCGCGTCCTTGTGTCCATCTGTAAGCGTCACTCCACGACCGTGATGTTGAGCACATCCTGCACTTCGTAGGACCGCTCACCGCGGTAATCGAAGTACAGCCGCACTTCATACTGACCGGGTTCATTGACACCGCGAAACTCCATCGAACCACTGCTCTCACCACGAACATACGACCACTGGCCCCAGCGGTCCGTAGGTGTATCCGCCGTCACCAAGGTCAACCAATCGGAGTCATTGCCCGGCAGACCGGTGAAGTACACCTGAATGGTCTCGCCCACGGCATAGTAGGTCTGCTCCGCCAGAAGGTGGCCGTTCAGAGACACATTGTCCTCGGAACGCTCGGGAACGGTCCAGGCTTCCGCTTCCATGAACATCCGCAGCTGTTCCAGATCCTCCACAGCCTGCTGCAGCTGGTCCAAAAACCCACCGCCCAGAACACCACTGTCCCTGCCCTGCTCCAGAGCGTCCCCCAACTGCCCGGCAATGCGGTCCAACTGCTCTAGGGGGCTGTCTCCGCCCGCCCGCTGCAGGGCCAGAAGTTGCTGCC
>PWMW01000192.1 GCA_003559095.1 Clostridiales bacterium
GCTGCGGGCACTTCAGGTACAGGGAGTTGACGAAATGTGGAGACTTTAGCTGCTGGAACTTCTTTTCCACACTACTTTGCGTTTTGTATTCTGCTAAGATCTGCTCAGCCGTTAAGCTGTGATCATTGGTGGCCAGAATGAACGTGGACTCGTGCTTAATGATGCGTTCCACGGCTTGCGGGTTCAAGACAATTCGCCACTCCAACCGATAAATGTACTCCTGGTCTCGCTCGGATGTCGTCTTCGTCGGGCGACCCCGGCGCTTTTTCTCCTCTGGCTGCACGGTGATGTCGATATCGTGAAATAGTACCTTGGCTAGTTGTTTGGCCTGCAGATCTGCGATCTCTTTGACCGCATCTGCCTCACAGGCAAACGTGCGCTTCTTGTAGCGCTTGGACAACTTCCCCAAGGTTTCGTCTTCCTGGACGACCTGCTTTTGAATGGTCTTGCGTTTACGCTCTTCCAATGCCTCCGAATAACAGACGGCACATTGGTACGTTTCGTCTCGGTATGGGGCCGTAGCGTCCTGCACACGGTAGAGCACGTCTTGGTCGTGCGCGTTGCGGAAGGTCGTGTCGCGGAAACCCAAAGGGGGTTGGGTCTTTTCTTGGCCTTGACCCGCCGCTGGCCTACTCTGGGCTTGAGCTCGCCATTGGATCGCTTCGTCTTCCTTGGCCCATGCCTCGGCGATGATGGGAGCCACGCTCTTGATATTATCGGGTACGCGGGTGATGAAGAGCACCTTCGCTTGCTTGGCTTTGCGGAGGTTCGGTTCGGTGAAGAAGGCGCTGTCAGCCACATAGTAGAACTTACTGCGGTCCACACCATGGCGGGTCAGCAGAGCATCCACATCGTCCACCGTCTGGTGGTTGTAGGTCTTGTCATCCATGTTTCCCGATAGTACCCTGGCATCCAAAATGGCACCGTCAGCGACGCCCAAACCGATCTTGAGCTGGTTCTTATCGCCCCGTTTTTCCTTGGAGTGGCCAAGCGTAATCGAGATGGCCCCCACTTTGCCTTCGGGATCTTCATACTCGCCCCACATGATCTTCGATGTCGTATCATAATTGAGGCTGCGGATACTGAGTCCGTACTGCATGAACACCTGACTGGCCATGTTCGAGAATACTTTCCTGGGTTCCCACTGCGCGAACTGGTCGAGAAAGTCACCGAAACGATCATCGTGGAGCTGATCTAGTTCCAGCGGACAACCCGCTAATAGCTGCAGATCCTTGTCCTGGAAGTATTCGGCCATGCGGTAGAGGGGATGGTGCTGATCGCAGATGTTAATGAGAAACAGTTTACCCACCACGCCATAGGGCACATCCGGAAGACGCCCTGCTTGCCGGTGTTCGGCATGGGCCTGCTCAAAGCCTTGAGGAATGCCCATGGTGTCCAAAACCGCTCCGAGAAACGCCGGTCGGCCGTTGAAAAAGGTGGCGACGTCCAATCCCATATCTTTGAGTCGGCTCACGCAGAATCCCCCTATCCATTGGATAGATGAGCCTTCGATCTGAAGGTAAAATTCTCCTTCTTCGGAATAAAACGCACAATTGTCGCGCGATTTCCGCGATTCGCGCGTCGAAAGGTGTAGAATACCAGCTAAATCAATATTTCGCCTCTGCTCAATTCAGCGGAATATGAGCTAGGATGGCATTTTTCGAGGGTTAAGTCGAGCGCTCAACTTCCGAACAACCGATTCACTTCCCTTTTCGGCAGTTTTCAGCAAAATCCTGCGGTTAGGAGCAGATCCGCGCACCGACAGCCGCCCGCTGAGATCGGCGGCCTCAGGATCACGGCACACTCTAGGCATACCTGCAGATGGTCTTCGTGACCCCGGGCCATCCAGAGACTGCTGTGAAAAGGAGGACTCTACTCGGATAGGGAATATGTCCAACAAGACACCACCGACCGGCGGCACCCAGCGGCTGACCGCCGATCGGTGGATGCAGTAGATCCGAACGGAACGGATCTAGCGAATGAAGTGCCGTGACAATGGTGAACAAAAACCCAAAGAGGAGGATGTTAGTAGTGGAAGGTAGAGTGATCTACTTTGAGAAGTCGGGTCCGGCCAATACGGACGTAGTGCTGAGAACGGCCCTCAAGCGAGCTGAGGAACTGGGCATTGAGCATGTGGTTGTGGCTACCGGTGGTGAAACGCTGCGCAAGACGGTGAATCTGCTGGCTGCGCAAAAACTGCCTTTGCAGGCCATAGGTGTGACGCTGCAGGCTGGAACGTGGGCCACCTATGGTGAACCGCAGTGGGACATCCTGCGTGCCTGCGAAGCCCAAGGCGCTAAGGTGTTGACTGTCACCCATGGACTGATGGGTACTGTGGAAAGTGCCATCGTCAAGAAGTTCGGCGGCCTGCCGCCCATGGAACTGATCGCCCATACCTACTACACGTTTTCGCAGGGAACCAAGGTGGCCGTGGAGATTGTGCTCAGTGCTGTGGATGCGGGTCTGATCCCCGCTGGGGTGGACGTTGTGTCCATCGCCGGCACTGGGCAGGGAGCCGACACCGCGCTGGTCATGAAAGCGGTCTCTTCGGTGGATTTCTTCGATCTCAAGATTCGCGAGCTGTTGTGCATGCCGCGCTGATCCAGAAATGCGTTGACAAAGTACCCTGTCGAGCTCGCAACAAGAGACTCGAAATGGCGTTAGCTGCGATTTCTCCGCGGAACTCAACCTAGATTTGCTCGGGACTCCGAGAAAAAAACACGTTCCTGGCAGCCCTGCCTCGGAAATGGGCGGTCGTTCCCATTTTCATGGTGTCAGCTCACTGACATGGACGTCTGTTGCATAGAGAGCAATACGTGGTTTACGACCGAGTGCGAAACGCCGTTTATCAGGCGTTTCTTCGAGGGGACGCGTAAATGTTGGGCGCGGAAACACGTCTATGCACCAGGGCTGCTGGGCAGAGCAGATGACGACGGCAAAGAGGGGAATGCTGGGCATGTTAGCAGAGGAGTATCTCCGGCGTCTTGACGTTCAACGTCATCTCGGCAGCAGGGGATGTCCGTGTCAATGACCAGCAGGCAGGCGTTCGCTGGAAGTGCCCCTACGATCTTCAAATTGGGCAGTACCTGCCAGCGGGGAGCAATCATTGGAAATTCGTGCCGTGAATCGTTGGTGCCATCGGTTCTTGAATCCGGCCTGCAGCCTTCGGGTGCTGGCGTTCTGGTAATATTGTCGGCATAACTTGAACCCACCGCAGAAGTTGATGGTCTTTAGCCGAAACCGGTAGCGGAGTCTCACGCGGAGCAAAGCTGTCTTTGCTCC
>PWMW01000018.1 GCA_003559095.1 Clostridiales bacterium
CGGCACAGGCCTGCCCACCGCTTAAGGCGATGAGGGCGGCGGTGATGGTGGTTTTGCCTGTACCGCCCTTACCACTGACCACCAGCACCTGTTTCATGCCCGCACTCCTTCCTCACAACCTGCAGAAGTTCGCTGAACAGATCGCCATACTTCCGGGACTTCCAGGCCACCACAACGCCCTGGGCCTGCTGGGCGGCCAAATACCGGTCGTAGGCTATGCGGCCCAAGATGGGCAGACCCGTCTGCAGGGCATACTCCTGGCAGGGGTTCCATGCTGCCACCACTTTGTTCAGCACAAGCCCGGCTGGCTTCTGAAACACACGGACCAGTTCGTGAACCATGCGCAGGTTATCCCGTCCGAACGTGGTCGGTTCGGCTACCAGCAGGCAGTAATCTGCCTGCTGAATGCTGGCCATCACGGTGCAGGCACTGCCCGGTGGGCAGTCAATGATGGCTGTACCAGTTGCCGGTAGCTCCTGCAGAACACGGTGGATGATGGGAATGCCGGACCGTTCACCAACGTCCAACAGGCCCGTAATGATCTGCAGATTGCCCACGTCTCCGCTGCGAACTCGCCCAATGCGGTGGGATTGTTCGTCGATGGCCCCATTCGGACATACCAGCTGGCAGCCGCCGCAGGCATGGCACAGTTCCGGGAACAGCAAAACCTGGCTGCCGCTCATGGCTAGGGCATGGAACCGGCAGAACTCCACACATTGGCGGCAGCCAATGCACCGCTCCGCATGAATCTGCGGCAGGCGGATATCCACGGATACTGTCTCTCGCCAGTGCGGTTGGAAATATAGGTGGCCGTTGGGTTCCTCCACATCGCAGTCAGCATAAACTGCAGTTTGCGCCACGGCCGCCAGATTGACGGCCACCAGCGTTTTGCCGGCACCACCCTTACCGCTCAAGACCGCAATCTTCATGGCTGCGGCCTCAGTGACGATGGAAGCCGGCATGGATGGTTCCCAGTATCTCCAGCTCATCGTCGAGCATCGCCTGGATGTTGGCCTGCAGAGAACCGTTCCTTGCCCCCAGCGTCTTGATGCCCGCTGCCTGCATGACATTAGCTGCGTTACGGCCCAGTCGCCAAGCGATCACCGCATCCACACGTTCATCAGCAATAATCTGTCCCGCCTGCACGCCAGCGCCGCCCTGCGTGCGCTGGGCTGGGTTGTCCAGATACACTTCCGCCTCTGTGTCCGTGTCATAGATCAGGAACACAGGGGCGCGGCCAAAGGCCGTACACACATTGGCATCCAACCTTTTCTCCTCGGTGGGAATCGCGACCTTCACAATCCACGCCCTCCTTCACATTCATACGTATGTCCTTGCAGCCCTGTTGCATAGAGAGCAATACGTGGTTTACAACCGAGTGCGAAACGCCGTTTATCAGGCGTTTCTCCGAGGAGGCCCGTAAGTGTTGGGCGTGGAAACACGTCTGTGAAACAGGCCTGCTTCGCCCACGTTGACCTCCCAGCACCCGTTGTGCCCGGGCCCGGCGCATCCACCAACGGCGGTCGTGGTCGCCGCCGCTGGCAGCCAAACAGCAAGCCTGCTTACGACGACCATGGGGTTGCACAGTTCACCTGGCGCCACTCTGGAGCATGGTCCTGCAGCCTGGCATCCCGGAGTCGTGGCCCGTGTGCAACGGCGTTGGTCAAAGAAAAGGGCCGCACACCTGCGGCAGGCACGCATTGGTCTGCGACCCCAGCTCTGAGTGAATCAATCACGAGCTGACTCTCTGACTCCCTGTGTCCGGATAGATCCGGCTGGACATCTACTCTTCATTGTTGGCCAACTGCTTCTTCACAAAATCCAGCTCCTGCTGCAGCCATTCCTGCTGTTCGTGCAGCCATTCCTTGGCCCCTGTTTCACTGGGTCGCCACCAGCAGAAGCGGGCTCGCCGCCCAAGACCAAAGTCGCCGCCGCCTCCTCGTCCTAGACCGCGGCCCCGTCCCCGGAAGCCCATTCCTTGAGCACGGTAGCCAGGGCCCGCACAGAAGCCAAAACCTCCTCCTGTCAGAGGTCCTTGGCCCATGGGACCGGTTCGATCTCTTCCTGGCATTTCTAAAACCTCCTTCCTATCTTCTTCTTGTTTCCAGTTCAGCAAGTTAATGACATATGTCACCTACCCTTATTGTACACCTTTATGAACATATGTCAATATCTAAGGGGAAATTTGCTGCCAGGAGCTGTCAGAACGAAAAGGCAGCCCTCACGGACTTGTGGTCAATGTCCACCCCTGTCCACCCTCCACGCCTCTCACAACCTCTCTGACCGTGCTCTGTTCGCTGGTTTGGGGACCGCCAGCTGTGGAAACTGCGGCCATTGGCAGCAAGTTTGACACGGCCAACGCAGGGACTGAACAGCCAATGACCGCTGCTTCAGAGGAGTTAAGCCGTTTCTTGCTGAACTCAAGCAATGAGCGCACTTCGGGTCTCTCGTACAGGTACAGGTGGGCACGGCCTCTGGGCCTACGAGATACTAGCGGGCCGGCTGCTGTCCCAACAACGAAACAAGTTCACGCGGCGGAAGGTGGTAGCAAGCCATGAAGACACTGTGGATTTTGGAAAACCAACTGCACGTAGGTCTGGCGGGATTTCGAGAACTGGATCGAGAACACGATGTCGTGTTGCTGATCGAACCCGCGGATCGTTCGCTGTGGAAACGAGAGCATAAACAAAAACTGGTCCTGACGTTTGCCGCCATGCGTTACTTTGCGGCAGAACTGCGCCGCCAAGGCTATCGCGTCGACTATCTGGAAGTGGAGGACCTGGCCCAGGGTCTGCGGGAGCACCAAAACCATCATCAACCCAGTGAAATCCTGATTCATGAAATCACGGATCAACGCCTGTCCACTTTCCTGACAAAGAGTCTTTGGGAGCAGCTGCAGGTGCCGATCCGTTGGCTCAGCGACGAGCCCTTGTTCTACGTTAGCCGCCAGCAGTGGCCCACATTTTTGGCGGATGGCAAGACATGGCGGCAGGATGAAGTTTACCGGAAACTGCGCCGCCGTTATCATGTTCTTATGGACGACCACGGCCCTACCGGCGGCAAATGGAGCTTTGACAAAGAAAACCGCAAACCTCCCCCGGAAGGTCTCAACTTTCCCGAGCCGCGGCAGTTCCCGCCGGATGCCATCACTCGGGAGGTCATGGCCAAGGTGGAACGGCAGTTTCCCCATGCTTTTGGCAGTTTGGAGACCTTTGCCTGGCCGGTGACCCGCGGCCAAGCCTTAGAAGCTTTGGAGCAGTTTATCCAGGAGCGGCTCCCC
>PWMW01000111.1 GCA_003559095.1 Clostridiales bacterium
AAGATAATAAGGATTAAAGATAGACCGATCTGCTGGTAGTGCCAGGCAAAGATCCACAAAGAGTTGAAAATGTTGCTGGCAGTGAACCAAATTGCTGTGCGGCGTACCATCTCAGAATGCCGCTCTTCACCGAGCAGCCGTGGAAACGCCGAGTAGATGCTAAAGCCCGCCAATAGGAAATAAATCAACCCCCATATGGCAAAGGTCAACCCGGCTGGTGCGAATAGATTGAAGTAACTGTCCGAGACCTCGCCGGTGGTAATGCCCGCAATGGGTAGGGCATTGGCCAAAACGTTCATGGTGACAACCACAATGAAACTCACTGCACTGACTAGACCCATTATCATGCCTCCTAATGTGTTATGGGTAGACATTCGCAGTATCAGCTGGAAGTTCCTGCCGATTTCTAAGATTCGTGTTCCTTTCTCGGCCAGTCTCATAGTGGCAACCCGAACCGACTCTGAGCAGCGGGAATACGGAGAGTAGTTCGTACCATCAATGATGACGCTTAATGATGCTTGCGGCGCTTAGCGGCGCTTTTGCGGCGGAGTTTTGGCTTCCGCGGCTGGGTCGGACTACGTTCCGACCGCTGCTGACCCTCGCCGCGAACCAAGGCCTTGGGGCCCCGGCCGATGAGATCCTGCCGTCCGGCTTTGTGCAGCGCCGCCAGCACCAGCCGGCGATTGGCCGGCCGATTGTAGTGAATCAGAGCCCGCTGCAGCGCTTTCTCCTGCTGATCCTTGGGAACATACACTGGTTCCATGGTGCGCGGATCCAGCTCCGTATAATACATGCAGGTGGCCAGGGTTCCGGGAGTTGGGTAAAAATCCTGTACTTGTTCGGGCATCTGGCCTGTATCGCGGATATATTCCGCCAACGCCACGGCATCGGCCAGTGTAGAACCCGGGTGGCTGGACATGAAGTACGGAATGAGGTACTGTTGTTTGCCGAAGCGCCGATTCTGCTCCTTATAGGCGGCTACAAACCGATCATACACATCCCGGCCTGGCTTACCCATATAACGGAGAACGCCGGGTGAGATGTGTTCCGGTGCTACCTTCAACTGCCCGCTGATGTGATGCTGTACCAGTTCCGGCAAAAACTGCTGCTTCTTGTCGTACATCACATAGTCGTATCGGATTCCTGAGCGGACAAAGACGTTCTTGACTCCCGGAACGCTGCGCAGGCGGCGTAGGAGCTTGATGTAATCGGAGTGGTCGACCTCCAAATGGCTGCAGGGCTTTGTTCCCAAGCACGCTCGCCGCCGGCAGACGCCGTGTTTGAGCTGCCGACGACAGGATGGACGGCGAAAGTTGGCTGTGGGGCCACCGACATCATGAATGTTACCCTTGAAATCGGGTAATTGGGTGAGGGCCTTAGCCTCCGCCTCCAGCGAACGATGGCTGCGAGTCTGCACAACGCGTCCCTGGTGAAACGTCAGGGCGCAAAAGCTGCAGCCCCCGAAGCAGCCGCGGTTGCTGATCAAGCTGAACTTCACCTCCGCCAACGCCGGAACTCCGCCCACTGCTTCGTAACTGGGATGGTAATTACGCATATATGGCAGATCATAGATGGCATCGAACTCTTCTTGGCTGAGGGGCAGTGCCGGAGGGTTTTGCACTACGGAAGAACTGCCATACGCTTCCCAGAGGCGAGCGCTCCGCACGGCATCGGTGTTCTCGTGCTGTAGTTGAAAACTGCGGGCGAAGGCTTGTTTGTTTTCCGAGATCTCTGCAAAACTGGGAAGCACCACGTCTTGAGGTGTCGGGTTGTTCTCGGCCGTACGAAACACGGTCCCGCGAATTTCCTGGATCTTGGTAACAGGCCGTCCCTGTTCCAGTGCCCTGGCCACCTGCCGGATACTTTGTTCGGCCATGCCGTAGAGGAGCAGATCGGCCTTGGCATCTAGGAGAATGGACCGCCGTACGCGGTCATCCCAATAGTCATAATGGGCCAGCCGCCGCAGACTGGCCTCAATGCCGCCCAAAATGATCGGAACATCCTTATACGCTTCGCGGGCTTTGTTGGCGTAGACAATGGTCGCTCGATCGGGCCGCAGGCCATCTTTGCCACCAGGACTATAGAGATCCCCGCGGCGTTTGCGTTTGGCGACTGTGTAGTGATTCACCATGGAATCAATGTTGCCGGCGGTGATTAGAAAGGCCAAGTTCGGACGCCCGAGGCGCCGAAAGTCTTCGAGATGGCGCCAGTCCGGTTGGGCAATGATGCCCACACGGAAGCCTTCATGCTCCAAAACCCGCCCAATAATGGCCGCGCCAAAGGATGGGTGATCCACATAGGCATCACCGGAGATGATAATGAAATCGAGACTGTCCCAGCCCCGCTCTTTCAATTCACTGTGAAACATGGGAAGGAAACTCAACGGTTCGACACTCCAGTCTTATTGCCCAAAAAACGTTTAATACTAGATTATCAGAGTTTGGGTATGCTGAGAAGGGTGAGCAAGTTAAAAGCGCCATTTTCGGATGTACAAAACACCCGTGGGAAAACCCCACGGGTGTTTGAACATCTTAAACTGCGATCCTAGTAACCTACACCAGCCTTTATTGTAACCTCCACAAGATCAGCATATTCCTTTCCTGGACCACCTAAATCCATAAAAGACCCGCCAGAAACTAAACCGTCTGGGTCCCAATCCGGGGCAAAATACCGCAAGAGTACTTTGCCGGTTATGGGGATAGCTTGTGTTGAGCCGTTGTCCTCGGAAAAACCGCCGCCCGTTATTTTCACCACGTCTGTACTCATCAAACCTAGATCGTAGTTCACGTCGTCCGTTCCAGTCAAATCAGTTACTTGATAGATGAAGAACGAACGTGCCCAATCAGGTACTTCGTCGCCCTGATTTGGTCCGATGCTTCGAAATTCGGCCGTAACCTCTAGGTTCGCCAGAATACGCCAGTTCACAGTGTTGGACATGCTATCAGAAAATGGGTTTACATCCAGATGAATCTCTCCGTCCGGGGGTGTGATCCTGAAGTCGGCTCCCCCTTGGATTGTAATGGTGGTCTTAACCTCGCCACTACCAACTTGGTCACCGTCGCTTGTTTGGGCCATCATCACACCACCAAACAACAAAATAAGTATCATTGCGCCAACGAACATCCGCTTCATGTTTCTTCCCCCTTGTTATTTTGCTGCATTCTATAATCAATGGAGGTTGAAGAAAACTGCATCTTCAGTGTCCTCAGCCATCCTATGTTCCAAGTATAAACTGGGCATCTCAAAAAAAGCTTAAACACTGAAGG
>PWMW01000323.1 GCA_003559095.1 Clostridiales bacterium
ATAGCAACCAAAATCCCAATAATCACAACAACGACCAGCAGTTCAATCAGAGTAAAACCAGACTGATCCTTCTTCATCATGCTCCAAAACTTTCTAAACATCTGTCTTCCCCCTCTTTTTCTTTTTATGTTGAAGGCCTTTTTGGCCTGTACAACCGTGCGGTTTTGCTGAAACTGGTGTCCATGGTCTATTGAAACTGGTATCCATGGTTTCCATCATCGGTATCACTGGTTCCATTGGAACCAGTGTCCATGGTATCCATAG
Organism: Clostridiales bacterium; assembly: GCA_003559095.1. Classification (GTDB taxonomy): domain Bacteria; phylum Bacillota; class Limnochordia; order Darwinibacteriales; family B1SED10-159; genus SLOZ01. The sequence goes on from PWMW01000323.1 coordinate 265, forward strand.
TTGTATCAGTGCTTTGTGTGTTTGGTCAGCCAATGTCATCTAGTTCCAGCCGAATTCCCGTGAGAACACTTGTCTGTCACATCGCCTGAAACCCTTCCACAGCCTCCTCGGCACCCTTCTACTCTAGATATAACAACATCGACCGGTTTTGCGCGCCCGCCAATACATTTTTTGGTTATTTCTCTTCCTACATCAGAGCATTTCTTAAGACGGCTAGGCCAGACTTCAGTGATCTATACACTTGACTCCTGCTCAAACCCAAATCTTCGGCCGCGTTCTCCTGGGTCATGTCACGCAAGAACAGGGCATCGAGCACCATCTTCTGCTTACTAGTGAGCTTGGCTAAGGCCTGTTGCAAGAGGATCCGATCTTCAATGGGCAGTTGGAAGGAGCGAGCATTTTGGCTGCGCAGCCGTTCCAGATCCAGTTCCTCCAGCGGAACATGACCGGCCTGCATGGCCTCGGCAATACCTGACACATCGATATTCATCATCTGGGCCAGCTCTTCCCTGGTTGGAATCCGTTTGTGCTTCTCAACGAACTCATCAGTGGCTCGCAGGATGTCATCCTGGAGACGCACCATCCATAACGGTCGATCGAAGGTCCGTTCGCGGCGCACTTCCAGACGGATTTCCCCCATGACCCAATGGTACGCATAGGTAGCGAAGGCGGCTCCCTTCTCAGGGTCAAAACGGTTCACGGCCTGCATCAGGCCGATGTAACCAGCCTGGATCAGATCATCAAAGCTTCCGTTGGGACCAATAGAATGCGCTAGAGATTTCACTAAAGCTTCACCGCTTCGCATCACCTCCGCCAAAATTTCTTCTGTCGGGTCGTTTAGGTATTGCGTGTGCGCTTCATTCAAGTCCATAGCAGCCATTCCGCCACCTCCCTCTGGTCAGAAGAGTACCCTCGTACGACATTCACATACTCCTGTCTTACGCCGACTACGGCTGTGGGTCACCTCTACGATACCCTTTCCGTCTAAAACAATCCTGAAAAAACAAGAACATCTGCTTTACCATCTCAAAAATCTTACACTGCCAGATAGGAATGGCAGAGGAAGGGGTATTCCCCCCTCCTCTGAGATGGTCACGTCAAGTTGTGTGTTCGCTGGCTCTTTGTCTTGTGTGATGGAGCCTTAGATCCTGTTGCATGCAAAACCACTGTTAGAACGGTTCTTACTGCACGGCAGGCGTGAAGTTCACTTCCATAAAGGTCTTGTCCACTTGCACCGACGCAGGTTGGAACTGCCAGCCATCCTTAGCCACCGTAATGGTCGGCGTACCTAACAGTCCCCTTACATCAACACTGCCATCGGTGCCGGTCATGCCGGCCAAGGCACCATCCACGAATACACTAACTCCGAAGATGCCACTGCCGCCAATGTCACCATCAAGCACATTGACCGTCACCGTAAAGGAATCAGGCCGTGGTGTGCCCACGAAGCTGGACAACTGTGTCGTGGAATCAACGTTCTCAAAGACAGGATCAAAGTTCCAGCCAGCCTTCTGCGGCCGCAGTTCCTGCGGACCAGTGAGACCTGTCAACAACGCGTAGCCGTCACTATCTGTGGCCTTTTTGAGAATCGAGTCCAGATACAGTTCTGTGGATGGAATCGGGTTCCCTAACTCATCCAGTACGGCTACCTGCAGCTGGTATTCCTTAGCACCGGTGAAGGTAAAGGAACCGGTATTCTGCGTCACCTGGAAGTGTTCGGGATTGAATGTCCAGCTCGACTTGGCCGGTCGAATCACCGTGGACTCTTTCAGGTCTACAACGGCGGCTTCTCCTTGGCTGTCCGTGATGCCTACTACCGTCTCGCCAATGAACAAGCTCACACCCGGTATGGGTTGCCCCTGCTCATCCTCGGCCCGGATCAGCACATCGAAGGACGGTGCTATCGGGATGGCCTCGAACTCTACGAACCCTGTGTCCTCATTCACCAGCAGGCTCGGTGGATCAAACCGCCAATCCTCTTTGGATGGAACGATGGTTTTCGGCTCAGAGAAATTCCGCAGAACCACTTCACCATCACTATCCGTGAAGGCAACGATGTTTCCGTCCACTGAGAAGCTGACTCGGTTCACGGGATCTCCAAAGATATCTACAACTCGGACGGAGACATCAAAGAAATCAATCTCCCGGAGCCCGGTGAAAAACACTGTTGGTGTATCTTCGGTGGCTACTACACTATCCGGAGTAAAGACCCAACCGGCTCGTTCTACCCGCAGGTTCGTCGGTCCGGTTAATGCCCTCACAGTAGCGAGACCATCGTTGCCGGTCCGGGCCAACTGGCGATCCCCAGAGTAGACCAGTACGTTATTGATGCCGGCTCCGGCACCGTCCCGTACCTCAACAACCACATCGAAGGTGAACTCCGTTTCCTGGCCTGTGAATAGAACGTTGTTGTTCGTACGGCTGATCTGGATCTCTTCGGGGAAGAACGCCCAACCAGATTTGATGGGGAAGACCACTTCCGGGTCTACCAGACCGCTGATGGTAAAGGTTCCGGTGTCGTCTGTAGCTCCCAGGGTAAAACCACCGCGAGCAATACTCACGTTGGGGACTGGGTTGCGGTCCACGTCTTGCACACGAATCACAGCCGAGTAGGTATCGGTGGCTTCGACTCCCGTGAATGTTACCGTACTGCTGGTAGCTCGGATGGGCTGGCTATCCGGGTTAAATGTCCAGTTGAGCTTTTCCACCTGGTACGTCGTACTGCGGGTAAGTCCGCGCACTTCCAGAACCCCGGGACTGTTGGTGACTCCAATGACCGAGTCACCCTCATATACCGTAACCCCAGGCACAGCTGAGCCTGTATCTGACTGAACTTCCACGGTTACGCTGAATGTTTCTGTCTCGGTCCCCACGCCTGCAATGGACATGCAGCCGGAGAGGACCAACGTGAACAAGAGCAGTACGAGCAAAGCTGTTTGGTTTCGTCTCATGGGCTTAGTTCCTCCTCCTACCGCTCCGCGTAATCATGGGGCC
>PWMW01000147.1 GCA_003559095.1 Clostridiales bacterium
GCAAAACCATAACGCTCCCAGGGCACAAAGTCATCGGGCGCCACGGCTTCACCGTGGTAGCCATACATGAACTTGTCTATGCGAAACGTGGGCACAAAGATATCGCCGTGTCCGTTGTCTGACCCAGGGTCCAGGTAGTTATCTAAGATCAGGGCTGAAAAACCATGATCGTGAAGGGCTCGCCAATGAAAGGCTGGGTCCTGTGCATAGACAGCTACAATACGCTCGTTGATGGTGTCCCATGTTTCCAAGGTCAGTGGCAGGTCGAACCCGTGAACTTTCTGAAGACCCCGCTCAAACCAGTGGAAGTACGAGTTATATCCAGCGTTATCCAAGAGCTGCTGGCGAGCTTCGCGAGAACCATCGGACACGTAACCAGTCCAAGCCACATAGGAGGACGCCAATAAGCGGTCGACAGTGACAGGTTCGGCGAAGAAACCATCGCTGTGATGATGGTCGTGATCGGAGACGGCTGGTATAGATTCCAGAAACTCGAGCAAATACGTCACTGCGTGGTCCAATGTGCGCAAAGTGATCATTCCCCTCATGTATGTCAACTACGTCACTGTTGAATGACTTCGATTTCTATGACAGCTTCCCTCTTACACGGTCAGGATGGCTGCGAGCGATTCCTGCCGGAAACGCGGGTGCAGACGTGACTCACTTTGGTCAATGGTCCCGTTCTTGACAACGCTAGGACGTGTTTCGATGATGATCCGTCACGGAATTACCTTTGCAGAGGCAATGAACCAGGGTTTGTCTGGCTGTTGGGAATCCCTTGTGAAAGCCATGCCTGAGGTGAAAGTTCACCGTGTTATCCAGCACGGCTTGGAGAGTGGCTTGTCTAAAACGGGGCGACTAAGCCCCTCGAGTCGACCCCAATCACGGGATACTCGGTCATGCACAGGCAGTTTACGGCTTTTTGAGACTTCAAATTTCCAGCGCTTTTGTCAATGGAGTGCTTTTGAACGCATTGCCTCCAAATTGGTTGAATACCATTCACAAAACAGCCTCCTGAAATGCCGTTTGATGTGTTCTCTAAAGATTACGAGCACCAGACTTTCATTAGGACATCCACTGTGGAGTTCGATCGCTGGAACGCAATCTTCGGCGATGATCGCCTCACAGCAGCCATGATGGACCGCATAGTTCACCGGTCGCACATTCTGTCCTTTGCTGTGCCTAGTCGGCGTTTGGAAGAAGCGATGGCCATGCACCGAGACGACAATGCGCTGACCAATGACGAATCATCACCACGGACAACGAAGGTGGCAGCTCTAGGATTCGGTAAGCTAACGTTCAACGCAGTGATCATGAAGACCGCTGTAACGTCCCATGGCGCACCTAATCCTCCCACTGCCTTGTGTTACTAGTTGGCCCTGCGCATGGCTGGTCCTTATGTTCCGTGTCGACTGGAACTGAGTCATAATTGCGACGTCATAACGGCTGAAGAACGGTTCGTTCTTCAGCCGACAGACGTCTACGATGTGAAACCGATCTCCAAAAATGACTTAAAAACCACTATCAGGCCGGGGATCGGTCATGCTCGAAGATCCACGCTATACCGTGTTCAACTGACATCCTATGCACTTTTTGCTCTCCAAACACACCAACGACATCACTGCCCTCGCCGCATTCCCCCAGTGTTCGACGCAATGTCTTTGTATTGTTAATCACCGCAGGAGCCACCTCCCCGTTACGGCCCCCTGCCCAGAGAACCATTCCCTTAGAGAATTCCCGCGCCCTCCACTGCTCCTTCAAGTTTGCGGAAGGCCGTTTCAGACCTTTGCAGCCAAAGTTCGGTATCTGAGAAATCCGCGTCCGTCCTGGCGTCAGCAGGCTGCTCGTTCAAGATCCCCATCAGAGCCACCAGCATGAAGAAGGATGTTCGGAGCGCGTAGCCCAGATGGTATCCCTTAAGAACCTCGTCGTGACGTATCGGAAGGCCATGGTCGTTGTGTAGGGCCCGCCAGAGGGTTTCTGCCAGCAGTTCTTCTTCGTTGCCGACGAAATCTGGAACAAAATACCTGCAAAAGAGGCTCATGATACAGAGTTCGGCTCCCGGGGTACCTATCCCCACATAAGCCCAATCAATCAGGGTTGTCTTTCCGTCATAAAATGCGATATTGGGAGGGTAGAAATCGTGATGCAGCAAGGTCTGCGGCAGTGCGTTCAGCTTCGCATAGACAACGTCCTCAATGTCCTGCAATTTTAACAGCAACCGCTCTCGCTGCGGCGTGTAGACCCGTTTGATCGCCGCTCCCGATCGATGGGTGTCAATGGCGCTGTAGGCCTGCTTGATCTCTTCGGCATATTGTCTCTGAAACATGGCTTGGGCATGGTGCAGAAGATATGGAAATCGCTCCAGTTCGTTGGTGCGCTCCCACCATTGAGCGTGGAGATGGGCAATGTCCCGAACAGCCTTCTCCACCATCTGTACTGTCCAAATCTGGTGGAACGCGTTCTCCCCAAGGTCCTCCATCCAAATCCAACACTCATCCTGCTCTGGCCACATGACGGTATGATATGCCTTGGGCACATACAGAGAATTGCTGAGAAGGTCAAAAAGACCGTGTCGGTAGCAGTTTGCTTCCCGACAGACATAACCGGGCTCGTTGGCACTCTTTAAATTGGGACGCGAGATTTTCAGAATGATTGACTCGGGTGCCTGCTCGCTGTTCCCTTGGAGATAATCCAGCCGAAACCGATTAACTCCGCCACCACCGTAACTATTCTTCTGCAGAGCTTCCCTTTCGAAACCTGCGATCTTCGCCTCTGCAACACCCGCCTGTCTCACAACATAGGTCAGATACTCTTTATCTACAGCCTCTACGTCCTGAACTACATCCCAGGATATTCGGGCCATGCTTTCCACCCCTTTTTGAAGTTCCCTTGCCTTCCCGCCGCGTATAGTGACCCAACCTGTCCGCCAACTACATTGGAACAATCTTACAAATATGCCGCATCGGGTTTCTCATCCGAATAACGTCGGTCAGGGCTTAGAAAGTTTGTCTCTTCGACACCTTTTTTCTTTTTATCTGACATTTTTGTGTTTTTTTCTTTATTCTAATATTTCTACCTTCCAGGAACTCTGAAGAATACCTTCCCTGTTGGTCAAGTTTCTGTCAACTAATCACTGTGTAATTTCTGATACAGCTATTATGCTGGCCGAACGTTCATCCAGTGATGTTCGGCTTTCTCAAAACGCCGTGGGACATGC
>PWMW01000097.1 GCA_003559095.1 Clostridiales bacterium
CAATGCAGCGGCACCACATAATCAATCCGCCAATCACGCAGACGCGCTACCGTCGCTTCGATGCGTTCATAAGGACCATGCAGCAGATGCATGGTCCTGATGAACGCATCGAAGCGACGGTAGCGCGTCTGCGTGATTGGCGGATTGATTATGTGGTGCCGCTGCATTGTACGGGGTTGCCGGCGATGTGCGCCTTACAGAAGGGACTGCGCAACCGCTGTGTGATCATGAACGTTGGGGACTCGCTGGAGTTGTGAGGGTCTGGTGCAGTGGTGCCGTGACGGTGATCCGGTCTGTTGGTGCTGTCTTGAATGGTGGCATTGGCTGGGTGGATCGGTTTGAGTGGGCGGATGGAACTGGCGGGGCAGGTCCGCGGTCTGAGCGGGTTTGGCGGTTCGGGGAGGTTGTACGGTTTTTACCTGGTATGTGGAAGAAAAAGGAAAAGAAGAAGTGAGCGGGGCTTGACGGTCAAGCGGTGGAGGGAGTGGTGAGCTATGCCTGGGCATGCTGCGTCGCATCAGGTGTACTGTTTCTCGGCGGAGATCCGCAAAGCACCGGATATGGATGCGGCGTATATCGAAATTCCATTCGATGTTAAGGCAGTATTTGGGCGGGGTCGTGTACCCGTTACGGCCACCTTTGATGGTGTAGAGTACCACGGTATCTTGGTTCGGATGGGTACACCTTGTCACATCATCGGCATTCGGAAGGATATTCGGGCACGGATTGGCAAGCAGCCCGGGGATGTGGTCGACGTTAGTTTGGTGGAGCGCTGAGGGGCGGAGCTTGTTTCGAGGTGGTTGTGTCTTCTGCGCCCTGCGGTATTGAGGCAGTATGTCTCTCCATCTGTCTCAAGGCGACATACCAGTGAGCAAGAATGGCAGGCGCTTGGGAGCACCTGCCATTTTTTCCATTTGCCTGCGATAATCTGTGTGGGATAATCTGTGTGGGATAACCTATATGGGATAGTCTGTATCCAATAGTCCGTATCCGATAGTCTGTGTGCGATCATCGGGTTTTTTGCCTATGGGGTGCTCGTGGTTGCGGCGGCGTGGTGTTCGGTACTAGCTGGCGGCAGCCACTGTGAAGCCCAAGTCTTCGAATTGAAGGTCGAGGTGGGCGTGTTTGTCACGACAGAAGCGGAGGTCCCAATCGGAGGCAAAGAGGACCACGGGATTGCCATCATCGTCGAGGACGTGCAGGGCTCGGTTAGGCCATGCCACCTGCTGTACGGTGCTTGCGGCGGCGATGATCCGTTTGGCAGCACTGAAGGGAAGAAACTCGATGTCGATCTGGACGTTGTATTCGCTGGCCAGTCTGGCTTCCAAGACTTGAAACTGCAGTTCACCGACGGCGGCCAGTAGGGGTACATGGGATTGGTCGGCGCGGTGTAGGCGTTGAATGGCTCCTTCACGCACCAGCTGTTCCAGCCCTTTGTGGAACTGCTTGTGTTTGGAGGAGTCTTTGTTGTGGACGGCGGCAAAGAACTCTGGTTGAAATCGGGGCAGGGGCTGAAATTGCACTGGTGTTCCGGTGGACAATGTGTCGCCTATGGCGAAGAGGCCCGGGTTGGCGAGCCCCACGACGTCACCGGGATACGCTTCATCCAGTGAGACTCGCTCTTTGGCGAAGAGTTGGTACGGTCGGGTGAGACGCAGACCTTTGGGATAGCGAGGGTGCTCCACCACCATGTCTTTCGTGAACTTTCCAGAACAGATGCGGACGAAGGCCACGCTGTCCCGGTGCTTGGGATTCATGTTGGCTTGGATTTTGAAGACAAAGGCCGAGAAGTCGTCGCTGTAGGGATCAACGGTGGCTTCGCCCGTGGTGAGGCGAGCCTGCGGCGCCGGCGCTAAGCGGACTAGTTCCTGCAGGAATGGCTCCACGCCGAAGTTGTTCAGGGCGCTGCCAAAGTATACTGGCGTCAGCTTGCCCTGGCGGAACTGTTCTTCGTTGAACGCAGCGCCGGCCACTGACAGCAGTTCGATTTCTTCTTGAAGGGTTCGGTGGGCTTTGTCGCCCAAGGCTTCCTTGAGTTTTGGGTCATTGACATCGCTGACGGTGAGTGGTGCCTTACGCTGGCCATGCTCTGTCCGGGTGAAGCGAAGAACCTGTTGCTTTGCCAGGTCGTAGACGCCCTGAAACGCCGGGCCGTCGCCGATGGGCCAGTTCATGGCCGCAGCCGGGATCCCTAGAATTTTTTCGATTTCGTCCAGGAGCTCGAGGGGTTCTCGTGCCATATGATCCATTTTGTTGATAAAGGTTAGGATGGGAATATGCCGCATGCGGCAGACTTCGAAGAGTTTGCGGGTCTGGGGTTCGATCCCTTTGGCCGCATCCAAGACCATGACCGCACTGTCCACAGCCATCAGAGTGCGATAGGTGTCTTCGCTGAAGTCTTGGTGTCCCGGGGTATCTAGGAGGTTGATGGTGTGGCTGTCATACTGAAACTGGAGTACTGTTGAGGTGATGGAGATGCCGCGCTCTTGTTCCATCGTCATCCAGTCTGAAGTGGCGTGGCGTTGGTTTTTGCGCGTTCGGACAGAGCCGGCGAGGTCGACGGCGTTGGAGTAGAGGAGTAGTTTTTCGGTGAGCGTGGTTTTGCCTGCATCGGGATGGGAGATGATGGCAAAGGTGCGCCGTTTGGCTATTTCCTGCCTGCGCTGGGAAGAGTTGTGGTGCTCGGTGTGTTGTGATTCCATGGTGGTGCCTCCAATTTGCGGTGAGTTTGGGCTGTTGCGACCCTCGGCGTTGTTCGTGGCCAGTTGATGGGAGCTCTCCGGTGTCAGACGAGCGGCCCGGTTTGGCTCTGGTACATTTGCGGTGCTGGTTGGGTAATAATGTCTTGGAGATGGGTTGCGCATGCAATATACATGTGTTGAACATGGATTGCAGACCGATTAAGTATAACATAGAACAGCGTCACTGAACATGGTTGCCATAATTTGCCATATACCTGGTAAGAGGAAAAATATGGAACTTCCGTCGCACGTGGATGGCAGGGCTGGGGTTGGCTGCGCTCGTCCGTGCACTACTTGTTGCTATTTATTTCCAGTTACCTGGTACATGGAAAAAAATGGCATACAATGGCATACAATGGTATAGAACGGCATGCGAACGGCATGGGAATGGCTTATCATAGAAGAATATGCCACAGGGTGGAAGGATGTGCCATGGCGGCGCCGAACGGGGCGAAGAAAGGCCCTGTCGTCAGAGACGCCAGGGCTGAGGGGAAGAATGCGTTTTAAGAACGGATCAGGGTGAGTAGTGCGAGGCCGAACAGGCCTAGGAGTGCTCCAGGGATGATGCCGACGATGGTGAAGACTAAGAATGCTCCGCCCAAGACGAAGAGAACACCCACCAAGCCCAAGGCGGTGACGGAAAGCGCGAATAGAATGCGAAAGGGCAGCAGGATGACCAGGAACAGCAGTTCAAACAACAGAAATACCAGTCGAATTGGCAATAGCAGAAGTTCCAGCATGGGCGCTCCCTCCTTTTTGATCCCAAAGTTTGCTTGCATTTGTACTGGCACGGGCACTTGTGCCTGGGCTGGTAGTGGCACGTGCGCTGGTGGTGGCACTCGTGCTGGTAGTGGCACGTGTACCTGCGCTGTGGTACTTGCACCTGCGCGGGTACTGGCATGTGTACTCGTGTTTGCGTTGGTCTGGGTCCATTATACCGTGAAGGTCAACAGATAGGAGTCGGCCTTGAGACTGATTTTCAGACGGGCGCAGGCACGAGTCTTAGAGTGCATTCGGGGTGACGTAGAAGTAGCAGAAGCAGCCGAAGCAGCCGAAGCAGCCAGAGCAGCCGAAGCAGAAGCGATGGAAGCGGTGGAAGCCGCGGAGGGTGGCGGAAGGTGGCGCAGACGGTTTTGGTTGTTTGGGAGGTTGAAGTTTTCTGGAGGGGTGTGGGTGTTTATGGGCATGTACTCCTGGACATAAGTGATCGGGTAGGTTCGAAATCTGTGAGAAGGCGGTTTGCCCTTGTGCATTGTTTTTGGGGGAGTAAAGCTGGTGAGTTGGGGTGGGAAGGGATGAGGAAGCTGAACATAGTGCGATGGAAGGTTCGGTCATTGTTAGTGGCGTTCGTTGCGATGGGGATTTTTGTCACCGGTTGGTCGGGGTTTGGTGTAGTGTTGGCGGCTAGTGGAGAGCTGGTGCCGGTACCGGCGAATCTTTTGTGGGTTGATCTGCCGGCCAATTCCCGCAGTTTGGTGGATCAGGATGCGGTGGATCGGGTTGTGGAGCGTATGGCGGCTGCGCATATTGATGGTGTGGTGCTGGATGTGAAGGCATATACTGGGTTTGTGGGGTATGAGAGTCGGTTGGCTCCGCATATTAGTGGAACGCGCATCCGCAATCATCAGGGGCTGCCCGTTGGTTTTGATCTGCTGCAGGCGTTTGTTGATGCAGTGCGGCGGCATGGTTTGAGGTTGTATGCTTCGATTAATACGTTTTCAGAAGGGAATGTGCCGCTGCGGGACGGTCCCTTGTTTGCTGATGCGTCTATGGCCCAGTGGCCGACGACGTTTTTGCAGGGTCGGATGTATGTCCGTAGTGATCGTGGGCATGAGTTTACGGTGTTTGGCTGGAATGAGCCGCGGCGTGAGGGTCGGATATATCTGTATTCACGCGATCATGGGGGGCCGACGGTGACGCCGACCTCGGCGTGGGGTGTGGATGTGGTTGTGGAGAAGGGTCGGGTTGTGCAGATCCAGGATCGGGTGATGAATCAGGATGTGCCCATTCCGGCTGTTCCGGTGGATGGTTATGTGCTTTCGGGGACGGCTGAGGCCCGAGAGGAGCTGCTGCAGCTGCGGGTGGGAGATGTTTTGAGTACGGATTTTCGGACTGTGAATGTGCTGCTACCTGCTACGGAGTATTCGGCGTTTACGGCATTTGTGAATCCCATCATTCCTGAGGTGCAGAATTATGCGCTGGCCATTATTCGTGAGTTGCTGCAGTACGATATCGATGGGATTGTGCTGGATCGGGCTCGTTATGCCAATGTGCTGGCGGATTTTTCGCCGTTGAGCCGCCAGCAGTTTGAGGCGTATTTGGGTCGGGCGGTGGAGCGTTGGCCTCAGGATGTTTTGGTGGAGCGGTTGACGCCCGCAGGTCGGAAGTTGGACTATGGACCGTTGGCTGCGGATTGGTTTCATTGGCGGGCCCATGTGATTCAGCAGTTTTTTGCGAGGGTGGCGCGGTTTGTTAAGGCCACCGACGCGGATTTGGCCTTTGGTGTGTATGTGGGTTCGTGGTATCCGCATTACTACGCGGAGGGTGTGAATTGGGGTCGGAAGGGATACCAACCGGAGTTGGATTGGGTGAGTGATCGTTATTATCAGACAGGCTATGCTGATTATTTGGATTTTTTGATGGCCGGGGCCTATTACTATCATGTGACGGTGGAGGAAGCGGTCACCACTGGGCTGGAGGATTGGCGCAGTGTGGAGGGTGGCCTGCAGTGGGTAGAGTGGGCTGTGGGAGATGCTGCTTCTAGTTATGGCTCGCTGTTTCTGCTGGATTATCAGCATGATGTGGAGCAGTTTCGCCGGGCCATTGCTATGGTCAAGGAGTTTGGCATGGGTTTGATGTTGTTTGATCTTTACTACATTGAGCAGTATGGTTGGTGGGATGTGGTGGCGGAAGCTCTGCGTTGAAGGGTTGGCGCGGCTTGGTTGGGTCGGTTCATCTGGTGGATTATTTGGGTTTGCTGGGCTTTGCTGGGTGAAGGCGGTCAGGGATTTTGGAGAGCGGATTGGCTGGGGCCAATCCGCTTTTGATTTGCTGAGCTCGGTCTTACGGGCGAGGGTATTGTTCCATTTATGTGGCGGCGCCTGGGGCGACGTGGGTGCGGTTGCGGCCTGCTTCTTTGGCGCTGTAGAGGGCTTTGTCAGCTCGGATGAGACAGCGGTCGGTGGTCTCCGAGGGCTGAAGCTGGGCGATGCCGATGCTGACTGTACAGTGGATGCGGATGCCATCCAGAGGAAATTCCATTTGGGCGAACTGGGTGCGGATGCGTTCTGCGATCCGATAGGCATCGGTGTGGTCGGTGTTAGGCAGCCAGACGGCAAATTCTTCGCCACCGACGCGGAAGGCGAGGTCGTCTTGGCGGATGTTGGCTTGGATGGTGTCAGCCAGGCCAACGAGGACGTTGTCTCCTTGGGCATGGCCAAAGGTGTCGTTGACGATCTTGAAGCGATCGATGTCCAGGTACATGACGCTGAGTTTGGGAGCTGGAGATGTGTGGTGGACTGCCGATGCGGAGTTGCCGTTGGTGGAATCTGGTCCCGTGCTGGCGAACTGGGTGACGGTGCGGTTGAGGCGGCGGCGGTTGCCCAATCCGGTAAGTTCGTCTGTGAAGCTCATGGCGGATAGGTGTAGCTGTGCCTGGCGGAGTGTTTGCTGCCCCAACTGGAGGAGGCGGATACGTTCCGCGAGTGCCAATGAGTAGAGGATGGACTCGGCGCCGCCGGTTAGGGATAGGGCGTAGCTTGTGATGAGGGTGTGGGGAATGAGGCCCAGCCCTCGAAGGACGAATGTGATGACGCTGATGAGTACGAGGAATGAGGCTGCCAGATAATAGCGGGAAACATGGTAGTCTGTCCATTTGCACGGGGCTTGGCGGTCGGTTCTTTCTGCTGGGTGAGTGTGGTGCTCTGGCTGTTGGGTGGCATGGTGCTTTTTGCCCTTGTACCAGACCATGGCAGCACTGCTGACCAGCAGGATGGGGCCTGTAAGGCCGATGATGTGGGCCAAAACGTTGGCCTCAAGGCGAAAACCAAGGACGACGAGGAGGGCGCCGACGGTGCAGAGGGCCATGAGAAGTTGGAAAAATCCATGGAGTCGGGGGACGCGTTCGCGGATCTGCAGGAAGCTGTTGGCAAAGCGCAGGGCGCTGAACATGGCGAGATGGCTCCACATCACGACGGTGGCTGTGAGCCATACTGCGACGCGGACGTCGAGAAGGCGAAAGGTGCCGGCGATGCTGTTCTGGTAGATGAGGAGCATGGCGATGTAGATGATGTATACCAGATACTGGGGATCCCGTAGGCGGATGTAGAGCAGCAGGTTGGTTCCGAGCACGGCCATGACGATGCCAACGGTGAAGAAGAGGAAGGCGATGATTCGGAACTGGCGCTGTTGGAAGCTGGTGCGGTCTTCCAGCATGATGCGGAAGTTGCGGGTGTAGTCGCTGCGGACGCGGATATAGACGTACCCGTCGAGGTCGATGGATGCGGGTACGTCGAAGGTGGGAAAGACGAATTGGTATCCTTTGCCCGGTGGCTGCTGCAGCCAACCGCTGTGGTGGGTTAGGTAAGGTTGGCCGCCGATGTCTGTGGCTGTGGGTTCGGTGTTGGTTGTGGTCAGTGGGAAGTAGATGTCCAGGTAGTCCAAGGACGGGTAGTCCAGGTAGAGTACGACATCGGCAGCGATGGACGCGGCGTCAATGTCCTGCAGGGAGCCGACACTAGCGGTTAGGTCGGCCAGGCGAAATCGGATCCAGTTGGTGTCGCGGTTGAGTCCGTAGAGGAATGCATCGCCGTCATGGGGTTGGAAGTTGGGCGCGTGTTGCGAGCTGCTGACTTCGGCGAAGGTGAGGGTGCCAGAGGGATCGGTCAGGTGTTCCGCGTAACGTGCCACGGAGACGCGTAGCTGGTCGGTTACGGTTAGGGGCTGGGCTGCGGCCGGGACTACTGGGGGAGCGAGGAGCGTTAGAAGGGTCACGATTAGGAGGGGCAAGGTTAGGATGGCGCGTCGGAAAGCCTTGGGTGCAGGGCGTTCGGAGTTGACGCCTTCCGATGGCCAAGGGGCGGTGTGTGTTGGTGCGGATCGGTGCGGAAAGTTGGCGGAATTCGCGGTGTGCGTAGATTTCGTAGAACTCGTAGAACTCGTAGGACTCGTAGAACTCGCAGAACTCGTAGAAATTGCACAGTTTGTCGGTTGCGCCGAATGTCTAGAGTTCGCAGATTGGGCGGAATGCCTAGAGTTCGCCCTATTGGGTTTGAGGTCACGGCTTCGTATGAGCATTAAGATAGCCTCCAAACCATTGCATAGATAGCAGTTGCAGACCACTGTTGAGCCACTATAGAGCCACGGTGAAGCCCGATGGCGAGCCGGTGCAGAGCCAGCCCCTGCAGAGCGCCTCTGACGCCCGGTGCAGAGCCACTGTAGAGCTACTGTGAAGGCCGCTGCAGAGCCACTGCCAGAGCACAACTGTGACGCCCGTTGCAGAGCTATACCAGATTGGCTGGATGGGCGACAGTTGATGGAAATGCAACCGCCTTGGTCATACTACGGGTTTGTTCCATCAGATGCATATCACAGAGGCACCTTGGGACGTTTCGGCGCAGTATGGTCTCTGTGGCGCAGGGCATGAGCGTTCTTCACTGTAACAACCGAGGATGCGGTCAGGGTGCCAGTGATTTGGACATTTGACAACAGGGTGATTTTCGGCGGCTTTGCTGCGTTCTCCTGCAGAAGAGGACAGATGCTGCAAAGCGTCGCGTGAAAAGGGGCGCAGAGCGGGAATGAGTCGGATTTTTGGTAGGCGGTTGGTGTGTCCTGGGTAGGCCTTTTTGGTGCCGGGGTGGCTGTGACGCTGGATGGCGAGGATGAAGGCTGGACGGCCCAGAGGTTGTGTGGTCGGTACAGCGGGTGCATCGGGTGCATTGCCGTGGATCTGTGGGATCGTAGACTCGCCGTGGTGGCGGGTGTTGGGCGGAAAGGATGGTGATTTGGCAGTTTATGCGGTTTGCCATGCCATTTACCAGGTCTGTGGAAGTATGTGGAAGTTACCAGGTATGTGGAAGGATATGGGAGTTACCAGGTATGTGGAAGGATATGGGAGTTACCAGGTATGTGGAAGGATATGGGAGTTACCAGGTATGTGGAAGGAAATCCCATTTAAGTCCCGCGTAACGGATTCGGTTTTTTCAGGGGCGCTGTCCACAAAGAAGTTTGAATATACAGATAACTTGTGCTATGATTGTCCTTAGAACATCTGCGTCTTGAGCAGGATGACGTGAACAGCATTTGTTAGTCGAGGGCAGACCGTAGACTGGGAGTTAAACAGGTTGAACAAGGGTCGGTTAGACGGAGATGCAGGACTAATAACGGATGGGAGGTATGTGGATGCCGCGCAGGCATTA
The DNA here is from genome assembly GCA_003559095.1 of Clostridiales bacterium. GTDB lineage: Bacteria > Bacillota > Limnochordia > Darwinibacteriales > B1SED10-159 > SLOZ01. The sequence goes on from PWMW01000097.1 coordinate 9,158, forward strand.
TCGCGATGTTCCAGGAATGGTTTATCACTTGATTCTTCGGGGGAACAACCGCGATTTCGTGTTTGGTACAGATCGAGAAAAGACGCATTTTCTGTTTCAGGTGGCGAGCGAGAAGGGTGTTGCTGGGTTCGAGCTTTATGGGTATGTTATCATGAGTAATCATTATCATTTGATATTGCGCACGGGGGAGAAACCTCTATATAAGGTTATGCACCGCATTAATCTTGGTTTTAGTCGGCATTACAATTTGATTCATGGGCGAACAGGCCATGTGTTTGAGGGACCATATACGGGGATTCCGGTGCGCAATGAGGGGCATTTGTTATCGTTGGTGAGGTATGTGCACCAGAATCCTGTCAAGGCTGGATTGTGTGGTACGACCGATGGGTATGGTTGGAGTAGTGATGGAGCGTATCGGGCAGCGCTTCGCGGTGAACGAAGTCCTTGGGGAGCGTTGGTGGATACTGAGGCGGTTGTGCGTTCGTTGAGGTTCCACCGGGGTGGGGCTGCGATGGTGTATGCCAAGGCTATGGCTGATTTGCGGGATGATCGGGAGGTTTATGAGGATACGCTTTTTATTGATGGTGTTCGTGATCGTGACGGTGCTCGGGAAGGGACCGATAGTACGTCAGTCTGGGATGACGCTAGGCATGGGAATCTTGATGCAGAGTAACGATGCAGAGTAACTTTGAGGCCACAGGCTCCCTGCGGTCTTTGCGGGAGCCTGTGGCGATTTTTCGCGGTGCATTTTTCGTAGTGCATTGCTTGCTGTGGGTCATCTTTGCGCTTGACGCTCATGTTGGGTCTGCGGCTGTTACCGCTGGAAGAGAGCAAGTTTTTTGGCGGCCATTTCGTAGCCGAGGGCGTCACCGGGGAAGAATGTCTTGACGTCCTCCAGGGAGGGGATGCTGCCCCAGGCGGTGAGGGTGTAGGCTTCGTAAACGCCGTCTTTGAGTCCGAAGTCTGCTGCGATTTTGGCGCTGCGGCGTGCAAGGCGTTCTTGGAGTTCGTTGACGTTGTTGGGTTTTGGGTAGCGGCCGACCCAGGGGAGCCATTCGTCCACTTGGGAGACGTGTTGGTAGAAGGCTTCGGCTTTGGTGGATATTTCATCGGTGATGTCGATGATGAGATCCGGTTCGATTTGGCCGGAGTAGCCATCGTGGGTGGTGGCGATGAATGGTGGTTGGACATATGGTAGTTCTTCGGTTCCGTTCAGGGAGCGTACGTATGAGCTGTCATAGGTTTCTGGGAAGGCCAAGGGGGCAGCGATAAGGTAGGCTATGCGTTTGACGATTTCGCCGGTGTTGGTGTGGTCGTTGTGCATGCCGAAGGAGTCGTGGATGTGGTTAACAGGTAATGTGACTAGGAGCTGTGGTTGGAACTGGCGTACGGCCTGCCAGACGGCGGCTTTGGTTTCGCGGGTGATCTGGAGGTCGCCGTCGGGAAAGGTTTGGCCTTGGGTGTTTTGGAGAAGTTGGTACGAGAAGCCTAGTTTTTTGGCGCCTGTTTGGGCTTCGAGAAGACGGCGTTGGATGAGTTCATCGGGGTACTTGAGGTACTTGGCACTTTGATGGCCGCCGGCGCCGTTGGTTAAGGTTACTTCTAGTCCTTCGTAGTCCAGGTGTTTGCGGAGTTTGGCGAAGAGGCCGGCAGCTGCTCCCTGCATGTCATCTTGGTGTGCTCCGACAAACATGATTTTTGGCAGCGGTGGTTGGGACATGTTCGTTCTCCTCTCTTTTGTTGCTTACCGTTTTGTTTGGGCGATGCCAGTGAGTTTCCAAATTTGTTCTCTGTTTAGTATTACGCGATGAGGGATGGGAATCCTTTTTTGGATGGTGCGGCGGCAGGCAAATTATAATGGATTTTTAACGGAATCTGACAAGGAAATCACAACCAAAGTGCAGAAACTGTGGAGAAATGCCGAATGAAATGCGAAAATCTTCATAGAACGTTGGTTTTTTGGTTGTGTGTGGTTGTGCCGGTTTTATGCGGCTTGCCGCTGTATACATGGATCCATAACCATTTGCCCGTGTGTGTTGGCTTGTGGGTGTTCACATACCAAAGTGTTGTGTGAGTTGAGGAGAGCAGAGGGGTGTTGGGGTCGTGGTTCGGTCGAGAGGTTTGGGGAGTGCAGCTAGGTGTGGAGAACGCAAATGACTTTGGAGGTGGAGCCGTTGAAGATCCTGGTGACGGAAATGATTGCTGATGAGGGTATTGAGCATTTGCGCGAGCAGGGTTTTGAGGTGGATGTGAGGCTTGGGTTGTCCCATGGGGAGATTTTGGATATCATTGGGCAGTACCATGGGCTGATCGTGCGCAGTGTGACTGATGTCAATGCGGAACTGGTCGAGCGCGCCGCCCGTTTGAAGGTTGTGGGGCGGGCTGGAAATGGGATTGATAACATTGATGTTCCGGCCTGCACGCAGAAGGGAATTGTGGTGGTGAACACGCCGGAGAGTAATACTATGGCAGCGGCGGAGTTGGCCATTGGTTTGGCATTTGCCATCTTTCGGAATATTCCTCAGGCCAATGCTGCTGGCCGGGCTAAGGATTTTCGGCGGAAGTTGTTTTCCGGCTTTGAGTTGGAAGGTAAGACTGTGGGGATTATTGGGTTGGGTCGAATTGGCTCGATCGTGGCTCGTAAGTTGAAGGGCTGCGGGATGAATGTGGTGGCGTATGATCCGTATATTACGGATGAGCGTTTCCGCAAGGTGGGTGTGGAGAAGTGCGAGACGCTGGATGATCTGCTGGTGCAGTCGCATTTGGTGACCATTCACACGCCAAAGACCAGTGAGACGTATGGTATGGTGGGCGAGCGGGAGATGGAGCTCTGTCCTCGTGGTGTTGTGTTCGTGAATGCGGCCCGGGGCGGCTTGATTCAGGAGGAGGCGCTTTATAAGGGCCTGCAGAGCGGTCATGTGTACGGGGCCGGGATCGATGTGCTGGACCCCGAGCCCGGTTATGATAAGCGGCCTGAGGAGCAGACGTATTATAACAAGCTTTTGGAGTTGAAGAACGTGATTGTGACGCCCCATTTGGGAGCTAGTACGGCGGAGGCTCACTACAATGTGGGTACGGCGGTGGCGCGCTTGGTGGGTGATTCGCTTCAGGACCGGATGGTGGCGGCGGTGAATATGCCGGCTCTGCATGTAAAGGATATGGAAGGGCTGCGGCCGTATTTGGATTTGGCAGAGATCCTAGGGAAGGTTTACTACCAGGCGGAGCGGGATACCGTTGAGAAGTTGGAGGTTATCTACAACGGGACCCTGGCGGAGAAGGAGACGGGGATTATTACGCTGTCGGCTATTAAGGGTTTTTTGGAGC
>PWMW01000145.1 GCA_003559095.1 Clostridiales bacterium
ATGCGCATGCACTTTATCCGCATTCTTCCTGGAGATAAAGTGACAGTGGAACTCTCGCCCTATGATCTGTCACGGGGCAGAATTACCTATCGCAAGAAGTAAGACCTAGGGGAAGGGGGCTTGTTTAGATGAAGGTTAGACCTTCCGTAAAGCCGATGTGTGAGAAGTGCAAAGTGATTAGGCGCAAAGGACGCGTCATGGTGATTTGCGACAATCCCAAGCATAAGCAAAAGCAGGGCTAGTCCACAATTAGGGGGTGTATGACCAGAATGGCACGAATTGCTGGTGTGGATTTACCAAGAGAAAAGCGTGTAGAAGTGGGTTTGACCTACATCTACGGTATTGGACGGACATCTTCCCGCAAGATCATCGATATCTGTGGTGTGAACCCAGATACACGGATTCGCGATCTGACCGAAGACGAAGTCAATAAACTGAGGGATATTATCGAGAAGCAGTTTGTGGTTGAGGGCGATCTGCGCCGTGAAGTAACCATGAACATCAAGCGTCTTATGGATATCGGATGTTACCGGGGCCTGCGGCACCGTCGCGGACTTCCTGTGCGTGGGCAGAAGACGAAAACCAATGCCCGTACCCGGAAAGGTCCAAAGCGTGTGGCAGGTAAGAGACGGTAAGAACCGTTCGAAAGGAGGAAATCGTTCATGGCAAGACCTCGTAGGGGCCAGCGTACACGGCGTCGGGAACGCAAGAACATTCCCAGCGGTATTGCGCATATTCGCTCCACGTTCAACAACACGATTGTAAGCATTTCTGATCTGCAGGGTAACGTTATTTCTTGGGCCAGTGCAGGCAATATGGGCTTCAAAGGATCCCGCAAGGGCACTCCATTTGCAGCTGGCATGGCAGCCGAATCGGCAGCCAAGGTAGCTTCTGAGCACGGCATGCGGGAAGTGCGGGTGTACGTGAAAGGTCCGGGTTCCGGACGGGAAGCGGCAATCCGGTCACTGCAGACTGCAGGGATCGATGTGACCACCATCAAAGACGTAACTCCCATTCCATACAATGGGTGCCGTCCTCCAAAGCGGCGGAGAGTCTGATTTGGCTGGTACATGTACTGTGAGGGAAAAGCATTCACCCTCAATGAGGTTCGAGTCCTTCGGTTGCGGACGATCACGCACGGCGATCCGCCGCTGCCTCATCGTGCATTCGAAAAGGAGGGTGTACTAGCTCTATGATTGAAATTGAAAAGCCCAAAATCGAGCGGGTCGAAGGTACCGAGGATTATGGCAAGTTTGTGGTGGAACCCTTGGAGCGGGGCTATGGAATTACGCTGGGCAACAGCCTGCGCCGTATCCTGCTGTCCTCGCTGCCGGGAACGGCTGTAACATCAGTGATGATCGAAGGCGTTCTGCACGAGTTTTCTACTATCCCCGGTGTCGTGGAAGATACCGTGGATATCGTCTTGAATTTAAAGAAACTGCTGGTGCGGATGCATACCGATGAACCCAGTTTGATTCGGATTGAAAAGTCCGAACCGGGACCGGTCACCGGTGGCGATATTATTGCTGATCCGTCGGTAGAGATTCTTAACCCGGATCTGCAGATTGCCACATTGCAGGAAAATGCATCACTGAACATGGAAATGACAGTGGCCCGCGGCCGCGGTTATGTTCCCGCGGAACGGAATAAGGACCCACAGCATCCTATCGGCTTGATTCCGGTGGATTCTATCTTCACACCGGTAACCAAGGTCAACTATACCGTGAAAGATACCCGCGTGGGTCAGATCACGGACTATGACAAGTTGGAAATGGACGTATGGACCGATGGGACCATCACTCCGGATGATGCTGTGAGCCTGGCGGCCCGAGTTTTGATGGAGCACTTGAAACTATTCACGGATCTCACCGAAGCTTCCGGTGATGTGGAAATCATGGTAGAAAAAGAAGAGGAAAGCATGGACCGGCTGATGGAAATGACCATCGAAGAGCTGGATATGTCGGTTCGCTCGTATAACTGTCTAAAGCGGGCCGGTATTAACACCGTCGAGGAACTGACTCGCAAGACGGAAGATGACATGATGAAGGTCCGTAATTTGGGGAAGAAGTCGCTGCAGGAAGTAAAAGAGAAGCTGGCAGCCCTAGGACTTTCGCTGCGGGAATCTGAAGAATAAGGCAGGTGAATGCTATGAGACTGAGAAAGTTAGGACGCACTTCCGGTCAGCGTCGGGCAGTGCTGCGCAGTTTGGTGACATCTTTGGTTCTGGAAGGGCGTATTGAAACCACAGAAGCCAAAGCCAAATCCATCAAGCCCTTGGCGGACAAGATGGTCACATTAGGCAAGCGCGGTGACCTTCATGCACGGCGCCAGGCCGCAGGCTTTTTGAACCAGCCAGCCGCTGTCAAACGTCTCTTTGATGACGTGGCTCCAAAATATGCAGAACGAAATGGTGGGTATACCCGGGTCATGAAGACTGGGTTCCGGCGTGGAGATGCTACCCCCATGGCCATTATTGAGTGGGTATAAGCCAGGTCGCAGAGGGTCCTTCCTCTGCGTTCTCTGTTAGTTGGAGTGATAGGCAGTGGCAGAGGCATTAATCGAGTTCAAGGACGTGAGCCACATATATGGCAAAGGCACCCAACAGGAATGGGACGCGCTGCTGGATATCAGCGTGGCCGTTCGGGCGGGTGAATTTGTCGCGGTCTTAGGACACAATGGCTCAGGCAAGTCGACGTTGGCGAAACATGCCAACGCTCTGCTGCTGCCCAGCAGTGGCCAAGTTTTGGTGGATGGCATGGATACCCGGGACGAGAACACCGTTTGGGATATCCGGCAGCGCGTGGGCATGGTTTTTCAGAACCCCGACAACCAGCTGGTGGCCACCACTGTGGAAGAGGATGTGGCCTTTGGCCCGGAGAATCTAGGTGTTCCGTCGGCCGAAATCCGCCGCCGTGTGGACGAGGCGTTGGTTGCCGTGGATATGCTGGAGTACCGTCTGCATTCTCCGCATCAGCTGTCCGGCGGCCAGAAGCAGCGGGTGGCCATCGCCGGCATGATTGCCATGCGGCCTAAGTGCATTGTCCTTGACGAGCCCACGGCTATGTTGGATCCCGTGGGTCGGCAGGAGGTCATGGAGACCGTGCGGCGCCTTAATCGCGAGGAAGGCATTACCGTGCTTCATATTACCCATTACATGGACGAAGCCATTCATGCCGACCGTGTCCTGGTCATGGAGGAAGGGCGCATTGCCTTGGAAGGCACACCAGCCCAGGTATTTTCCCAGGTGGATACCCTCTACCGACTGCAGTTGGATGTGCCCCAGATGACCGCATTGGCCCACCGTTTGAACAAGCATGGATTTTCATTACCAGTCGATACTTTGACGGTGGATGAGTTGGTGAATCACTTATGTCAATAACCATTGAAGATCTTTCCTACGTTTATCTTCCCGACACTCCCATGGAAAAACAAGCACTCTTCGACATTTCCCTGCAGATTGACGACGGTGAGTTTATCGGCATTATTGGTCACACTGGTTCCGGCAAAAGTACGCTCATTCAGCATTTCAATGGCCTTGTCAAGCCGACTAAAGGCCGCGTTTTGGTAGATGGTGTCGACCTAACAAAAAAGGGTGTCAATCTGCGCGCTATTCGACGCAAGGTGGGGATGGTGTTTCAATACCCCGAGCATCAGCTTTTTGGCGAGACCGTGTTCGAGGATGTGGCCTTTGGCCCCAAAAATTCCGGTGTGCCCGAAGCGGCTTTGGAAGATCGAGTCCGGGAAGGGCTGGCCATGGTGGATTTGGACCTGGATGTGCTGCGGGATCGGTCGCCCTTCGAGTTGTCCGGAGGTCAGAAGCGGCGTGTGGCCATTGCCGGTGTCTTGGCCATGATACCGTCCATTCTGATCTTAGATGAACCCACCGCGGGTTTGGATCCCAAAGGCCGGGACGAGATCTTAGCCCAGGTCCAGAGTCTCTACAAAGCTTGGGATCTCACAGTCATCCTGGTCACTCACAGCATGGAAGATATTGCCCGCTTAGCCAAGCGCCTCATTGTGATGGAGCATGGGCGTATTGCCCTGGATGGAACACCTCCAGAGGTGTTTGCCAATGCCGAAGCCCTTCATGCCATGGGTTTGGGCGTTCCCCAGGTAACGACGCTGATCCATGAACTGCACCGCCGGGGTATTGTTCAGCGTCAGGACATCTTTACGCTGGACGAAGCCGAAGCCGAAATAACACGAGTGTTGGAGTTGAAGCGCCATGGCAATGCTTAGGAATATTACCATTGGACAATATGTACCTGGCGATTCTTGGATCCATCGCTTGGATCCCCGCACCAAGATTCTGGCAACCATGGCCCTAATCGCCTTGTTGTTCTTGGTGCAGTCCTTCGCCGGCTACGGCTTTGCAGCTTTATATGTTCTGGCCGCAGTGTATGTTTCCAAACTGCCGCCTCGCTTTGTTATCCGCGGCCTGCGACCTTTGCTGGTGATCATTGTGCTGACCTTGACACTGCACATTTTTATGACCGATGGCCGTGTTCTCTGGCAGTGGGGCTTCATTACCATTACGTGGGAGGGCCTGGTCCGGGGTGCGATGATGGGAACACGCCTCGTGCTATTGGTGTTAGGGACGTCGATCTTGACCCTGACCACGTCACCCATTCACCTCACGGACGGCATTGAAAGTCTGCTGCGGCCCGGCAAGCCCATCGGGATCCCCGCCCACGAGCTGGCTATGATGATGACCATCGCCCTGCGTTTCATTCCTACGTTGTTGGAAGAGACAGAGAAGATCATGAAGGCGCAGATGGCTCGGGGAGCTGATTTTGAAAGCGGCAACCTCCTACAGCGGGCTAAGAACCTGATTCCGCTGTTGGTACCATTGTTCATTAATGCCTTTCGCCGGGCGGATGATCTGGCCGTGGCCATGGAAGCCCGTGGCTATCGCGGGGGTGAAGGCCGCACGAAGTTCCGTGAACTGCATTTTGCCCCCCGCGATGGTATGTGCCTAGCCGGGGTGACGGTGTTCACCGTGGTGGTCAGTGTCCTGTTTTGAACAGGCTTCGGCATTGAAACCATCTCCCAATGATGGCAAAGGAGTCCGATGAAACGATATCGCATGGTGATCCAATACGATGGAACTGAATACTTTGGCTTTCAAGTACAGCCCCTGGACCGTTCGGTGCAGGGCGTTCTGGAAGAACTTCTGCAGCGGCTGACGCAGCATCCGGTCAAGGTCGTGGGTGCCGGGCGAACGGACTCGGGCGTGCATGCCCAAGGTCAAGTGGTGCATTTTGATGCGGCATTGACCATTCCCATCTCCCGACTGCCAGCAGCCCTTAACAGCATGCTGCCCCGGGATCTGCGGGTTCGCTATGCCGATGAACCGGATCCGGAGTTTCATGCCCGTTATGGTGCCGTGGCCAAGACGTACTGTTATCAGGTATGGCAGGGGCCGTACGCCGATGTGTTTTGGCGGCGGTTTGCCTTATGGATGAAGCATCCCTTGGACTGGACAGCGGCCGCTGCAGCCGGTGCGGTGCTGCAGGGAACCCATGATTTTGCCGGGTTTGCCGCGGCTGGGGGGTCCGTGAAGACCACGGTGCGGACTCTGCACCGGGTGCGGGTCTGCCATGAAGGTGCCTTGACAAAATTGTTTTTTACCGCTGATGGTTTTTTGTACAACATGGTCCGCAATGTGACAGGGACGCTGCTGGAGGTGGCCCAAGGCCGCCGCAACCCCGCTGATGTTCGCAGCATCCTTGCCGGGGGTGACCGGCGCTTGGCCGGCGCCACAGCACCCGCCCACGGTTTGACCCTGCTGTATGTGATCTACCCAGATCTGCGTTCCGACCTGTGTGCCAAGCCCCAAGCGAGTGATCTCCTGCTTGACACGGAACCAGGAGTACAGTAAAATAATACGTGGTGATTTATCGGCAAACCCTCAAACGGAAGGTGTTACAGCCCCGTGCAGCTTCCATAGAGGATTCCATATATCTCTTACAAAGACTATATCGCTTTATGGAGCAAAGGGGGGAACAGCATGAAGACCTATATGGCAAATTCACAAAACGTTGATCGTAAGTGGTACGTTGTGGACGCTGCAGACAAGCCGCTGGGACGTGTAGCCACGGAGGTGGCGCGTATTCTCAAAGGCAAGCATAAGCCCACATATACACCGCACGTCGATACCGGTGATCATGTCATTATCCTTAATGCAGAGCGGGTTGCTTTAACCGGCAACAAACTGCAGGATAAGATGTATTACCGTCACAGTGGACATCCCGGTGGCATCAAGAGTGTTTCCGCCGGTACACTGCGGGCTAAGAACCCGGAACGAATGCTCAAGTTGGCAGTTTGGGGAATGCTTCCTCACAACCGCCTCGGCCGCAAGATGATTAAGAAGCTGCGTGTTTACAAAGGGGATCAGCATCCTCATCAGGCACAGCAGCCGACCCATTGGGAACAATAGGAATAGGCGCTATGCGTCGGAGGTTCCATGGAACACAGAGCTATGTGGAGGCTGCTGCTGTTCGTGCTGAATCGCTCCGCGCTGAGCCCATACGAGAAGGGAGGCAGATACGTGAGCGCTGTAATCCAAACTGAAATGTATTACGGCACAGGCCGCCGCAAGACCTCTGTGGCCCGTGTACGATTGCTGCCCGGCAATGGCAAAATTGTTGTGAATGGCCGGGATCTGGAAACGTATTTTGGCCGCGATGTGCTGCGCACCATGGTGCGGCAGCCGCTGGCCCTTACTGATACCGAAGGCAAGTATGATGTTATGGTGAACGTCAAAGGTGGCGGCCCATCTGGGCAGGCCGGTGCCGTTCGGCATGGTATTTCCCGAGCACTGCTTAATGTGGATGGCGAACTGCGCACGCCACTGAAGCGTGCTGGATTCTTGACCCGTGACCCACGGATGAAGGAACGCCGCAAGTACGGCTTGAAGAAAGCCCGCAAAGCTCCTCAGTTCTCCAAGCGCTAATTGGATTCTGTGTGGAGATGTGCCCAGAGGTCCAGGTACCTCTGGGCTTTTATTCTTAAAGCGGAAGGTGGCCAAGACAATGGCAGGTATGATCAAGGATCTGCAGGACCAAGATTTTCAAGGAGAGGTCCTGGACAGCAGTGGCGTCGTTTTGGTAGATTTTTGGGCTCCCTGGTGCGGCCCGTGTCGGCAGATTGCACCCATTGTGGAAAAGCTGTCCCAACGGTATGATGGGCAAGTGAAGGTAGCCAAGGTGAATGTTGACGATGCTGCAGCCATTCCGGGCCGCTATGGCATCATGAGTATCCCCACCATTATGCTGTTCAAAGATGGCCAACCTATGGAAACCTTAGTGGGTGTCCAGCCGGAAGCTGTTTTGGTGGAGAAAATCGAAGAGCTTCTGTAAGCAGCACCTTACCGGACCGGCCGTTGGATATCCAAGGCTTGGATCCGGTTTTTTTTGCTTACGCCGCTGCCATGGGAAGGAATTACGCCGTCGGCGGCCTAATATATTAATGGATTGCGATACGCTGAACATAATTACCTTGTGGGGAGTGGTGTCATGAAAGGAATAACCAGGCCGGGTTTTGTCTTTGTGGATGTGTCGCCAGGTAAGGAGGAACAGGTCATCCAGCATTTGCTCGGCATTGATCTGGTCAAAGAGGTTCACCTGGTCACGGGTCCCCATGATTTATTGGTCCTTCTCGAGGTCAAACGGGGCATGATGTCTGATAGCACCGGTGCCATCGTGGACTTGGTTCGATCCAAAATTCGCCGCATTAAGGGCGTTATCGATACGGAGACTGTGATCTCGCAGGACAGGTTTTTGCCGGGCGATATGGATGAGTAAGACCCATCTGGCATAGTTTGGCCAGCTGAGAAGGGTTTCTTCTCAGCTTTTTATTTTTCGAAAGAGGGCGGGATATACCTTGGATACCCTGTTTGTCAATGGAACCATCTATACATTGGAAGCACCAGAGCATGCGGTCTCCGCAATGTTAGTGCGAAACGGTACGGTACGGGGCTTAGGTGCCGCCGCTGAGCTTCGCCAACAGGCAGGGCGGGTTAAGGAAGTGGATCTGCAGGGATGCACCGTGCTGCCTTCCTTTACCGATGCTCACATTCACTTTCTGCACTACGGGCTGGGTTTGGCCAGGCTGCAGTTGGAAAACTGCAGCCTTACTGAAACTTTGCAGCGGGTCCGTCAGGCAGTGGCCGCCGCAGCCCCTGAGCAGTGGATCCTTGGTCGTGGGTTTGACTTCAACACATGGAACTGCGGCTGGCCTCAGGGCCAGTGGTTAGATGAAATGTCCCGCACACATCCCATCGTTCTTATTGCCAAGGATGGCCACATGGTATGGCTGAACCAAGCTGCCTTCGCTGCCCTGGGCATTGATGCGGCTACGCCCAATCCCAAGGGTGGGATCATTGAGCGGGACGAATCTGGTCAACCCAGTGGTTTGGCCAAAGAGACGGCGGCCGATTTTGTGGTGCAGCATCTGCCCAAACCCAGTGAGACCGAGCGATTGACAGCTCTGCGCACGGCCATAGAGCGGGCCTACAGCTATGGGATTACCGCCGTGCATACCATGGAGGACAGCAATACATGGCGCACATGGCAGCAGCTGCGGCGGCAGGAGACTGTAAGCTTCCGTGGCGTGTTAGCGGCTCCTGTGGCGCAGCTGCCAGCCTTGTTGGAGCTGGGTCTCCAGGGCGGTTTTGGTGATGAGTATCTGCGTTTTGGCGCCGTCAAGATCTTCGCTGACGGGTCTTTAGGGTCACGGACGGCGTGGATGTTGGAACCTTACGAAGGTGAGATGCAGCAAGGTGTAATCGTTAAGGACCAAGCAGAGCTGGAGGAATTAGTGGAGGCCGCCAACGCCGGCGGCATGCCAGTGGCTGTCCATGCCATTGGCGACGGTGCCAACCGAGCCGTGCTCAATGCCATTGCGGCGGCGGGAGACGTTAATCTGCGGAATCGTCTCGAACACGCGCAGCTTTTAACGCCCCAGGATATACCCCGCCTGCGGCAGTTGAATGTTGTGGCGTCCATGCAGCCCACCCAGTGTGCCATGGATCGCTATATGGCCGAAAGCCATTGGGGCGAGCGCTGCCGCACGGCATATCCGTTCCGCAGTCTGCTGGAGCACGGCACACTGTTGGCCTTTGGCTCTGACGCACCCGTGGAGTCCCCCGATGTTCTGCTGGGACTGTACAGTGCGGTGGCCCGCAAGCAGTGGCAGGAACCAGATACCGACAGCTGGCGGCCCCAGGAAGCGGTGAGCCTTTTTGAAGCTGTGCGGGCCTATACGCAGGGAGCGGCCACAGCCGCCAACGAGGAGACGTATCGCGGCACCTTAGCCCTTGGCCAGCGAGCTGATTTTGTGCTCTTAAGTGAGGACATCTTCCGCCATGATATTGAGATCCTGAAAGAAACCAACATCGAACAGGTATATTTTGAAGGTAAACTGGTCCATGAACGCTGAAGAAGGAGACTCGCTTGCGAGTCTCCTTCTTAATTACGGTGTTAGCCATCTCGGAAGACGCTCAATCCTCTTCGTCGCTGCTGCTGCCAATCATCATCTTGGAAACAGAACTGGAGAGTTGGGTCAAAGCGGTGTAGGCAGCCGGGATGACGAACAGCGTCAGCAGAGTGGATGTGACCAGCCCGCCAATTATGGAAATAGCCAAGGGAACCTGAATTTCGCTGCCTTCACCAATGCCCAAAGCCAACGGCAGCAGCCCAAGAATGGTGGTAATGGCCGTCATTAAGATAGGACGCAGACGGATGCGAGCTGCACGCACAACGGCATCATGGACCGAGAAGCCGCGCCGCCGCTGACGATTGATATAATCCACCAGTACAATGGCGTTGTTCACCACAATTCCTGTGAGAATAATCATGCCGATCAGGCTGACCACACCGATGCGACTGCCGGTGATCCAGATGGCAAAGACAGCCCCCACCAGGGCTAAGGGGACGGAGAACATAATCGTCAAAGGCTGGAGAAAGGACTCAAATTGCGCTGCCATGACGAAGTACACAAGGGCCACCGCCATGAGCAGGGCTGTGTAGAGATCCTCTTGGGACTCATCGATAAATTGCTGCATCCCACCAATGTGCACGGAATGTCCTGCCGGCATGTCCATGTCAGCAATAATACTGCGGGCATGACGGGCAGCGTGGGATACATCCATTCCATCCAAAACAGCTGTAACGTTGATCACACGCCGACGATCCGTGCGCTGCAGAAGCGGCGGTGTGGGTTCGATCTTCATCTCCGTGACACGGTCGAGGCGAATGGGTTGGTCACCAAACCCATCAATGGGTATGGGTGATGTAATGCGGGAATCCAGCAGCCCCTGCACCGTATTGGGATTGGTATCGGGCCGCAGGACAACGGGTACCGAACGTCCGTCGATCAGAAGCTCTGTGGCAGTCACTCCGGAGGTGATCTGTCTTACTGCGAGACCAATCTGGCCGGAGGTCAAACCAGCTGTCAAACTGCGCGAGGGGTCCACTTCCAAGAACAGATCAAAGGCCTGCTGCATGGCAATGCTGTGTGTGGCGCGCACCTCAGGAAGTTTCTCCAGCTCCCTCATGAGATGCTGGGCAATATCCATGGTACTGTCGAAGGTGGAACCGCGGATTTCCAGAACCAAATTCGGTGCTAAGAAGCTGCCCGTGGATCCGAAAAGTGATGTTTCCACCAACGTACTGCGCCAAAAGCCCGCATCAGCAGCGGCTTCTAAGACCATGGTTCCCAGCTCCGAACTGCTGCGGGAGCGCTGGGCCGGCGGAACCAGAGTAATCTGGACCTCGGCCGTATAGAAGTTGGCGCCGTAGATCAAGGTTATGAGATCGGTTCCGCCTTGATCACCCAGCTGGATGGATACATTCTTCACTTCCGGGATCTCCAGAACCTGCTCCTCAAATCGTTCGATAATAGCTACCACATCCTGCATGGGCAGGCCCGAAGGAATGGAGGCCTGCAGGCCCAAAAAACCTTCATCGAAGTTCGGCAAAAACTCTTCGCCAATGTTGGGATAGACCAATGCTGTGGCTCCCACAGCCAGTACAACCAATAACGCCAACAGCAGTTTGCGCCGCAGCGCCCCTTCCAGCAGATTCACATAGAGGTTCTGAACCTTAGAAAAGAGTGGTCCATACCCGGACTTTGGCGTATCGGCGTTGACCCTGTACATACGGGCACTGAGCATCGGCACGACGGTCAGTGCTACCAAGAGCGAGGCCAGCAGGGAGAAGGAAACCGTCATCCCCAGTTCTTTGAAGATCTCGCCGGCAATACTTTCCATGAAAATCACGGGCAGGAAGACGGCCAACGTCGTGGTGGTAGATGCGATAATGGCCGAAGCCATCTCTTGGCTGCCCTTTTCCGCAGCCAGTTTTGGTTCTTGGCCCTCGAGACGGTGCCGATAGATGTTCTCCAAAACCACAATGGAAGAGTCCACCAGCATCCCTGCTCCCAGGGCCAAACCCCCTAAGGTCATTAAGTTCAACGTCAGGTTGCCAAAGTACACCATGATAAAGCTGGCAATGATGGATATGGGGATGGCGAACCCGATAATCAGCAAACTTTGGGCGTTGCGCAGGAACAGAAACAGGACCGCTAACGCCAGGGCGGCACCGAAAAGACCGTTCACAGCCAAGCTGCTCACAGACGACACCACAAAGTCTGCTTGGTTCATGATGGTGGCGAAGTCTAGGTGAGGATGGTCGCGACCGATCTGGTCCAGCTGGCTTTGGATAGCCGCAGCCACCTGGACAGTATTGGCACCAGACTGCTTCATGACGCGCAGCATGACAGCATCGCTGTTGTTCAAACGAGTTAAGCCTTCTCGCGGCTGCTGCCGCAGTTGAATGTCGGCCACATCGCCTAGATAGATAAACGAAGGAATCAGTCCACCAAGACTTAAGATGCTGGCATCTTCCTCGGTGCCCACAATTAGGTCATCCAGTTCGGCTATGCCGCTGAAGCGGTAGCCTGTACGCACATTGTAGCGCCGTTCCTCGTCGGTAACAACGCCGCCCGGCACGATCATATTTTGATATGTGATCATCTGTTCCAGTAGAGCCGGAGTCACATCCAACTCGGCCAGGGCATCGGGATCATAAAGAATCTCGATCTCAGGGCGTTCCAGGCCGAGAAGGCCCACTTCGGCAACACCGGGCACCTGTTCCAAAAGGGGCCGCAGCTGCTCGAGTTCATGGGAGAGATCCATAACATCCAGCTGATCACTGGAAACACCCACCAGCATCAAAGGAAACTCGTTGGGATCGATGCGGGCCACCACGGGGGAGTACGCATCGGCTGGCAGCGCAAAGGCAGCCTGGGCCAAGTTAGAGCGCATGGCATCCACAGCTTCTACCATATCAGTGTGCCAATCCATTTGCAGAATAATGGCGGAGACGTTCTCATAACTAAAGGAATCCTGACGGCGGATTCCTCCTACACTGGCCAGCGCCCCTTCCAAGGGAATGGTTACTTCTTGCTCCACCACCTCAGGTTGGGCATTGGGGTATACCGTAACCACGACGGCCACGGGAAAGTTGATGTCGGGCAGCAGATCGATGCCAATCCGCTGTGCCGATAGGCCACCCAGAAAAAGAATAATAAGGATTACCACTGTGATGGCCACTGGTCGGTTCACAGCGAATTTTGATAAATAGTGCATCAAAAAGTCCTCCCTTGAAGTAATGCCAAAAGCGATATTCCGGAGAGTATCTTTGATGGAGAGAACTCAAAAATACCTAATATAGTTTCTGGATATGCCAGGGAAGTTCCTGCTGTTATCCAGGAAATGCTTGCTGGTTAGCGGACATTCTTCACAGTTTCAAAGGCCAGATGCGATCCGCAGTTACACTGACCGCGGCTCCATCCCGCAGCACACTTCCTTCCACCACCAATAGGGGGTGATGGAAAATGACCTGTGCATAGCGGTGGTACACAGACTCAAAAATCGTTGCATCCATCAGACCGGTTTCATCTTCTAGGGTCAGGAACACCACAACGCGCCCACTGCGCGTGGGCGGACGATGGGGCCGGATAACAAGCCCCGCTGTACGGACCCGCTGCTGTTTTCCTGCTCGAATTTCAGCACCGGTCAGGGCACCTTGTTTCTGCAGCTGCGAACGATAAAAATCCAAAATATGGCCGTTAGCGGAAAGGCCCAACGCCTGGTATTCCCGCACCCAACGTTCCAGAGCTGGAAAATCTTCTATGGTATGGTGGATGGCTGGTTCTTCCATGACAAGGGCGCTGCGCCGTTCTTTGATGTGACGGGTGCAGTCCCAAAGCAGGCTGCGGCGGTTGGTTGAGAACCGATCAAAAGCTCCGGCCAAAACCAAGGCCTCAACGTTGTCCTGGTGCAGTGCTGTCCGATGGATAAAGTCGCCCAGCGATGTAAATGGCTGCTGTTCTCGCTGGGTTAGGATGTCCTGCCGCTGGTGATCGGTCAAGCCGCGCACTTGATTCAGGCCAATACGAAGCCAGCCACCGCCGGCGCTACAGATAGCTTCACTTTTAGCGATGTCCAAGGGCTGAATGGTAACTCCGCGCAGCCGGGCCTGCAGGCAGAGGGTATTCGGTGGATAAAATCCCATGGGCTGATGATTCAACAACGCTGCATAGAACTGCGCTGGATGGTGTTCCAAAAGATACGCTGTCTTGTATGCTGTGTCAGCAAACGCTGCGGCATGGGCTTCGCAAAAGCCATACCCAGCATAGCCTTGGATATAGGAGAAAATTTCAGCCGCCGTGGCATCGTCAATCCCCTGTTCTGCTGCACGCTGCCGAAACAGCGTGCCAATGGCTTCCATCTCATGATGTGAGCGGAACTTGCTCATAACGCGTCGCAGACGATCCGCTTCCCCGGGAGTAAAGCCAGCTATTTCTGTAGCAATGGCAATAACCTGCTCTTGGTATAAAACGACGCCATAGGTTTTTTTGAGAATGGGCTCCAATTTTGGATGAATATAACTGGCCGGTTCCTCACCGCGCCGTCGCCGAATGAAAGGATGCACCATATCGCCCTGAATAGGGCCGGGCCGGATCAAAGCAACACTGGCAATAATATCTTCCATGGTCTCCGAATGCAGTCGTCCCTGCAGACTGCGTTGGGCCGGACTTTCCAGCTGAAATACACCCACTGTATCACCGCGCTGAAGCATGGCATAGGTGGCGGGATCATCGTAAACTACAGGGGATGTGCCGTTGGGTGCCTGCAGAAAGCCCTGCTCTACCTGCTGCACGGCGGCTAAGGTGCGCAGCGAGAGCAGATCCAGCTTAATGAGCCCCAAATCCTCAATGGTATCCTTGTCAAATTGCAGAATGGCCACGCCTTTGGCTGAGGGCTGCAGGGGACTGACACTCCACAGCGGCCTTCCGCAGATGACCATGCCCCCGAGATGGGTACCGATATGCCGCGGAAATCCATTAATGGCAGCACAGAGGTGGACCAACCTCTGGTATTTTGGATGCTGCAGCGGATGCTGCCGCAGTTCCGGCATGGACTGCAGAACATGGGGCAGTGCATCCGCAGGCGCATGGGGAATATGCGCAGTGATGGCCCGCAGTTCTGCAGAGTTCAAACCTAAGGCGCGTCCAAAATCCCGCAGAGCTGAACGGGCATGATATGTGCTGAATGTGCATACCGATGCAGTATAGTCTTGGCCGTAGCGGCGATACACATAGTCAGCCACCTCATCGCGACGGCCTGCATCAAAGTCAATATCAATGTCCGGTGTCTGCGAACGTTCCAAGCTTAAGAAGCGCTCAAACAGCAAATTACGGCCAATGGCATCGACGTTCGTCAGTTCCAGGCAGTAGGCAGCGGCGGAATCAGCCGCTGACCCCCGGCCGGCCCAGGCAATGCCTCTGCCTTTGGCAAATTGGACAATATCCCAGACCGCAAGAAAATAGTCTGCCACATCCAAGGAACGAATAATATGCAGTTCATGCTGCAGGCGCTGTCGAATGGTCTGGTTAAGATTTCCATAGCGGTTCCGGGCTCCCTGCCACACCAAATCTTCCAAGAATCCGCCCGCTGTCTGGCCGTTCATGTCAGGATGGGAAAAACGGGGAAACAGACTGCGATCGAGGGGCAGACTTTCTTGACAGCGCTGGGCGATCTCCCACGTTCCCTGCAGTGCCTGCGGATAACGGGCAAACCGCTGCTGCATCTCTGCAGTTGAAGCAAAGTAGTTTTCGCCGTTCATGGAACGCTCGGGATGCAAATCTTCCAGAGTTGTCTTGGTACGAACACAGGTGAGCAGATCATGAATGGGAAAGTCCTCTTTGGCCAGATAATGTACATTATTCGTGGCAGCGGTGGGGGTATTTGTCTGTTCACTGAGAACCTGCAGCCCCTCAAGGAGATAGCGGTTTTGCGGAAGGTATGAATGGATCATCTCAATGTACACCTGCCGCGGCCCAAAATATGCCTTTAATTTTTCCAGAGCATCCCGGGCAGCATCGGGTTGGCGCAGCAGCAGCAGACGATTGACCAAGGAACGTCGGCAGCCGCTTAGTGCAATGAGTCCTTGCGTGTGGGGAGCCAGTTCGTCCCATGTTAGGTCGGGGTTATGTCGATCTTTGGCTAGAGCTCGCGTTAACAGCCGGCATAAGTTCTCGTAGCCCAGGTTGTTTTCAGCCAAAAGCGTTATATGATGTTTTGCGAGCGAAATTTCCGCGCCAAGGATAGGGCGAATGCCCAGTTTTTTGGCGGTTTTTTGAAATTCTACAGCACCACTGAGATTATGATGATCCGTAAGGGCCAAAGCGGGCATTCCCCACTGGGCAGCTCTTTCTAAATAGGCAGAGATAGAAGACGCCCCATCCAAAAAGGAGTAGGGCGAATGCAGATGCAAATGAACAAAGGGTGTGGAGGACACGGTATCAACCTTCTTTTCAAAACTAGAATGAGCATGTTCAATCATATATGCGATATAACTGCCATGCTGCGGACTGTGGAAGATAATGCAGTTCAAAAAGGGAGCCATCGGCCACGACTTTGAATATATGCAGCTCCTGTTCCTGCTGCCACCAACGTCCCTGCTCCCGCCAAAAATCAAAGATCCGCTCAACGCGGCGTTTTTTCTGGTAAAAAAAGAACATAGGCCATCCCTGCTCTGCAGTGACATCAACAGACGTTTGGATAAGCTTGCTCATAGCCTCAAAGTCCCTGGGATTCCCACATATTCAGCTGCTGTTCGCGGCGGGGCACGACCGGCAGTGTAACGGCGTGTCGCCCGAGTTTTTCCTGCAGTTGGGCAGCAAGCTGCGCCACAGAAGTTTTTGCCTTAGGTGGAGAAGCAAAAAGGTCCAATTGTTCAGGTACCTGTTCTTCCCAAGTTTCAACACGCAGTTCCACAGCAGTGGGGGGCTTGCTCGGAACATGGGGCTGCAGCCGCCGCCAAAGCACCTGTGCATCTTGGCTGGCTGCATGCAGTGTAAAGCTGCGGCTGCAGGTCTCCGTTCCGGCAAAGGACCACATTACACGGAATTCCTTGACCAGCTGGTAACTGTGCTGGGCAGTAGCGGCTAACTGGCTGCAGCCGTCCAGAAGCACAGCCTGCAGTTGTTGGGCGGAAGGTGATGCACCCGCAAAGGCCGGATGGCCGGCAAAGGAAAACTGCCAGTTGGTAACGGGGCGCTGCATGGAGCGGAATGGTTCTTGATCCAATCCGCGACTTTTTTTGAAGAGCTGTTCAGCGTCACTGCCAAATTGCTGGTATAATTGGGGAAGTGGCACGTTGGCTAGACGACCAATGTTGACGATTCCCAATGCTTCCAAAGCGGGAGCAAGTTCGGGGAAGAGCCAATGCACCGGCAGTGGTGCCAAAAAAGATTCCGTGGTGTCGGCCGTGACGACCAGTCCCGTGCCGCAGCGCGCTGCCAAACGGGCAGTACATTGGCTCCAGCCGCCACCCCATGTGCCCTCCATGCCCTGCTGGCGAAGGAATCGCTGGAAATCTTCCGCAATTGGCTCCCAAGACAAGGGCAGATCTAAGCGGGCATACCAGGCATGCGGATAATGCGGCTGAATATGGGAAAACCACTGAAAACTCCACTGCAGCCAAGGATCGCGCGCCGCTTCATAATCAGCAAAATCCACAGTGATGATCTGTGCTTCGGGAGCATGATGACGGGCGGTTTTTAAGGGTGTCTGCAGTGAAAGCCCCAATTCTTTGAGCTCGGGTGAAAAATCCCAAAGCTTTCCTTTGTGGGTAAAAAGATAGGGTCCACCAGGCAGGGAAGCTGCATAGAAGTGCCGTAAGGTAAAGTAGAAATACACATGAGCCACCTCCAAGGGCAGGAACATTTGTTCGGCTTGTGGTTTTATTTTAGTATAGAACACGTGTTCCGTCAAGGGTGGATACAGCGGCAGATCCGCCAAAAAAGACGGTGGCTCTTCGTTAAGCTCTGTTTTCACGCGACAGCAGAAATTTTGAAGAAGGTGACGATCTTGCAGCACAGCCTCCTACTCAGCGAATATAAGCCCACCAGCCAGCTGGTGGTAGAACGGCGGTCCTTAAGCGGCCCAAAATTCCCCGTTGTGGATACACATACCCACTTTGGCCCCATGGCCTTTGGCCAACACTATCAGCATGCCTATCAGCTGGATGTAGCCGTAGCTGCGTTCCGCTCCTTAGGGGTTAAGCATGTCATTAACGCCGATACCATCTGGGGCGAACCGCTGCGGCAGCTCTTGCAGTTTTTGGAGCCGTATCAGGAATTTTTCACCACGTTCGGTTCTGTGGAGACTGCACTATTGGATGATCCGCAGTTTGCACAAATAACTCGGCGCACCATGGAGGCAGGGAAGGCCATGGGAATGCGAGGCTTGAAATTCTGGAAAGATATCAGCCTCGGCCAAACTGATGCTCAAGGGCGCTCCATTCCCATCGATGATCAGCGCCTGCATCCCATCTGGGAGGGTGCTGCGGAGTTGAACCTGCCGGTTTTGATCCATATCGCTGATCCAGCAGCATTTTTTGCACCCATCGACGTTCACAACGAACGCTATGAAGAACTGCAGCAGCATCCAGATTGGTCCTTTGCCGACAGCAGATACTTCCGATTTGCTGAACTGATGGAACAGCAGGAACGGCTGCTGGCCAACCATCCGCGCACTACCTTCATTGTGGCTCACATGGGCTCCTACGCAGAAAACCTGGGCCGCGTCAGCCAGTGGCTGGAGCGCTACCCCAATCTGTATGTGGATTTGGCTGCCCGCATTAACGAACTCGGTCGGCAGCCTTACACGGCTCGGACTTTCTTTGCCAAGCATCGTGACCGGATTCTTTTTGGTACCGATGCCAATGCCTGTTATCAGGAGCACATGGTGTACTACGAATTTCTAGAAACCAAAAATGAATATATTCCGTATTCGACAGCGGCAGTCCCCAACCAGGGGCGCTGGCAGATCTATGGTCTTGGCCTGGACGACGACATTCTACGCCGAGTGTACTATGAGAATGCCGAAACTCTCCTGGGACCCCTCGGCTAACCGTCCTTCTTCACAGCCGTGTTTCAACGCCCAACATTTACGGGCCTCCTAGAAGAGACCGCTTTTTATGAACGAGCAAGCATAACAAGTAACCCACGCTGACCGTAGGACGTCAACCGCGGCAATCCCGGCCATAGGAACGTGTTGATTTTCCCGGAAATCCGAGCGAACAAAGGCCGAACGCCTCGGTGAAATCTCAGCTAAAGCGATTTCGCGCCTCTTGTTAAGAGCTCGCCGGGGTACTTTATCAACACGTTCCAGAGACATGCCGAGATCGTCGTAACGCCCCTACTTTTCTAATGGGGATGATGTCAAGCGCGTCACAACACTTATGGCGAATAGGAGCGAGCATTTGTGAAAGTAACATTCCTCGGTACGGGTACATCCCACGGTATTCCTGTCTTGACGTGTGCCTGCCCCGTCTGTACCAGCAAGAACCCCAAAAATAAGCGAACGCGCTGTTCCATCTGGATCGAGGATGGCAGTACCAGCGTTTTGGTGGATACAGCCCATGAGTTTCGCCTGCAGGCAGTGCAGGCTGGAATTGAAGACGTGGATGCGGTCCTGTATACGCACTGCCATGCGGATCACGTGTTTGGCTTCGACGATCTGCGGGTATACAGCCATCATCGCGGCAAAGAAATCCCGGTGTATGGGAACCAACAAACCATTGACGAACTGTATCAGGTATTTGGTTATGCATTTCGCGCAACCCAGCGCGGAGGCGGCAAGCCCCAAGTACGACCACGAGTTGTCAATGAACCGTTCACCATCGGTTCCTTGGCCATTCTGCCCATCCCCGTCTTCCATGGTATCCTGCCCATCTACGCGTATCGGATCGGCTCGTTTGCGTATGTCACAGACACCAATCGCATCCCCGCGGAATCTTTCAAGCTTCTCCAGGGAGTGGATACATTGGTCTTGGGTGTGGTTCGCTATGAACCGCACAGCACACACATGCATGTAGACATGGCGTTGGAGTTGGTGGCCAAACTGCAGCCGCGGCGCACGTTCTTCACACACATTTCTCATCTTCTAGAGCATGAAGACACCAACGCCCGCCTGCCTCAAGGTGTGGAACTAGCCTATGATGGCCTGCAGATTAACGTATAATTCTTAAATGAATACCCGCTTTTATCTGGAAAAGTTGGCGAAAAAGAGTATAATAGATAGGAGAAGAAAGTCTGGTTGGCTAGGAGTGATGGCAGAACATGAAACGAGAAAAGAAGAAAAAGAGCGAGCTGCGCGAATGGATTGAGACCATAGTCGGTTCAGTGCTTTTGGCGGCGTTCTTGATTATTTTTGTGGCGCAATCCTTTGTTGTGCAGGGTTCATCTATGAGCCCGACGCTGGAGAATGGAGAGCGGTTGGTGGTGGAGAAGGTGACGTATCGCTTTTCCGAGCCGGATTATGGTGATATTGTTGTCTTCAAGTTCCCTTACAATCCCCAGGAAGAATTTATTAAGCGTATCATCGGTCTTCCTGGAGATACCGTGATGATCAGTCGGGGTCAGGTTTATGTTAACGGTGAATTGATATTAGAAGACTATATCAGTGAACCGCCGCTGATGGGTTTTTCACCACAGGTTGTTCCCGAGGATCACTATTTTGTTTTGGGTGACAACCGCAACAACAGCTTAGACAGCCGCGATGGGCGGGTGGGTTTTGTTCCCAAAGACCTGATTGTCGGCCGGGCCGTCTGGCGGTATTGGCCCGTGACACAGCTGGAAGTTTTCCGATCTCCGGAGGTTGTTGCCAATATTCAATAGCTGCAGCTGTAGATAAGGGCTCCCACCGTCTTGGTGTGGGAGCCCTTGTGTTTCTGCTTTTTCACGTTTTGCTGTCGTTGTCAGCCATTGCCCAACAACATCTGTGCTTATTCTTTGATCTTCATGGTCAAGCCAATACGGCCGGTTTTCACATCCACGGACAAAACCTGAACGGTCACGATGTCGCCTACCTGCAGCACATCGGTGGGATGACGCACGTATTGGTCACGGATCTGGGAAATATGGACTAGACCGGCCTTTTTGACACCAATGTCCACAAACGCACCAAAGTCCACCACGTTTTGCACCGTGCCCCGCAGAATGATCCCCGGATGCAGATCTTCAATGGTCAGCACATCACCACGAAACAGCGGCGGCGGCAGTTCGTCCCGGGGATCGCGTCCTGGCTGCGCTAGAGAGTCCAAGATATCTTTGACCGTTGGTTCTCCCGCTTCGAGCTCTGCGGCTAAGGTTTTTACGTTCAGTTTTTTGAACTGCTGACGCAGCTGTTCCAGTGCTTCTTTGTTGGAGAGATCGTCCAGGGTGCGGTTGAGTTTGGCCAGGATCCTCTCGGCCAGTTGGTAACTTTCGGGATGAACAGCCGTATTGTCCAAGGGATTTTCGCCTTCGCGAATCCGCAGAAAGCCAGCGGCCTGTTCATAGGCCTTCGGCCCCAGACCCTTGACTTTCAGCAGCTGTTTGCGATGCTGGAAGGGTCCATTGGCCTGGCGATACTCCAAGACATTGCGGGCTACCGGTGCGCTGAGACCTGCCACATACTGCAGCAGGGCCGGTGAGGCGCTGTTTAGTTCCACACCCACGTAGTTTACGCAGCTCTCTACCACGGCCTGCAGTGTACCCGCCAGTTCCTTCTGGTTCACATCATGCTGGTACTGACCGACACCGATGGACTTGGGATCAATCTTGACCAGTTCCGCTAAGGGATCCTGAACCCGTCGGGCAATGGAGACGGCACCCCGCAGGCTCACATCCAGTTCAGGGAACTCCTGGCGAGCCAGATCCGACGCGGAATACACAGAGGCACCGGCTTCATTGATAACAAGATACTGCAGTTTAGGATGGTCTTTCACGAGTTCCGCTGCCAGGGATTCTGTTTCACGGCTGGCTGTCCCGTTGCCGATGGCAATAAGATCCACGCTGTGTTTGCCAATTAAGCGGCTCAACTCACCGATACTATCCTGCCAGCGGCCCTGGGGCTGATGGGGATAAATGGTGCTGGTGTGCAGCAGATCACCATAGGTGTTAATGACCACCACTTTGCAGCCGGTGCGATACGCAGGATCGATACCCAAGATCGTTCGTCCGGACACCGGCGGCTGCATCAGCAGGCTGCTGAGGTTTTTGCCAAAGATGCCGATGGCATGTTCTTCCGCTGTCTCTGTTAGAGAATTACGCAGTTCCCGTTCCATGCTGGGTGCCAAAAGCCGTTGATAACCATCATGGAGGGCTTCCTGGAGCCAGGGAAAGGCTGGGGACCGTGGGTTTGTCACCACCCGCCGCAGTAGATACACTAAGAGCGGTTCCATATCCAGGGTCACTTTCACCTTGAGTGCATCTTCCTTTTCGCCGCGATTGATGGCCAAGACCCGGTGAGGCGGGATGCGCTTGAGGGGCTCTTCGTAGTCGAAGTACATCTGATATTGATGAGCTTCCGCCTCAGCAACATTCTTGGCTTTTTCCGTGCGAATCACCGCATGATCCCAGGTGTAGCGGCGGACGAACTGACGCAGGCTGGGTTCATCGGTGAAGTGCTCTGCCAAAATATCCAACGCGCCTTGGCGAGCCGCTGCAGCATCGGGAACCTCTGCGGAGAGGAACTCCTCGCAAGCAGCATCCAGATCCGTGTCATCCTGCTTTAAGACCAACAGTGCCAAAGGTTCGAGACCTTTTTCTTTGGCCATGGAGGCACGGGTCCGACGCTTCGGCCGGAAGGGGCGATAAATGTCATCTAGTTCCTGCAGAGTCTTGGCTTCAGTAATGGAAGCCGCAATCTCTGGAGTCAATTTTTCCTGCTCATTGATGAGGCGCTCCACTTCCTCTTTGCGGTTTTGCAGATTCCGCAAGTATTGAAGCTGCTCTTCCAACTGGCGGAGGACGACCTCATCCATTTCGCCTGTGACTTCCTTACGGTAGCGGGCAATGAAGGGAATAGTATTTCCCTCATCCAACAAGGCTACCGTCTGTTGAACCTTGCCTGCCGGCAGCGATAACTCGGCTGCCAACTGCTTGATCAGATCCATAGCGATCACCCTTTCTGTTCCCAAGACCGCAGATACAAGGCTCAAAACGCATGCTGGCCCCTGTTGTGCTGTGGGGTGCTGGTCTTCGCCTTTGCACGTCTTTGGTACTGCGGTCACAAAACATCTGCTATGATAGTTATATCAGAAAGAGCAGGAAGAAGTAAAGTCTGTGTGGAACAGAGAATGCGGAAGTGAGGTGACCGATGATGCTCCGATCCTACCGCTGTACTGCTCAGGAGGTGGAGGCAGAGCGGATCGAAAAGAAATCGCGATTCATTGCCCGCGTCGCCCCGGTGAGTACGGCCGCGGAAGCAGAGGCCTTTTTGGAAAGGGTGCGGCAGCAGCATGGCGGCGCCAACCATAATGTTCCTGCCTATATTGTGGGCCTGCAGGCAGACATTCAAAAATGCAGTGATGACGGCGAGCCTTCAGGCACCTCTGGTGCTCCCATTCTTGAAGTACTGAAAGCCCATGGCCTTGTGAACACCGTGGTGGTAGTGACCCGCTACTTTGGCGGTACACTTTTAGGTCGTGGCGGATTGATCCGGGCCTATGCGGGCACGGCCAAAGATGCACTGCGCAAAAGTGGGGTAGCCTTATATACGCCGCACCGGCAGGTGGCAATCACCGTCGACTATACCGCGGCCGGCCGGGTGGAGAATGTTCTGCAGACACAGGGTCATGCACCCACGGATATCCAGTACATGGCCGATGTTACCTTCCATCTGCAGCTGCTCCCCGAAGAACTAGAGCCGGTAAGGCTGCGGATTCAAGAACTCACAGCGGACCAGTTTTTGTGGTCCGAAGGCGAAGAAGTATACGGACGAAGAGTCCTGCCGTTAGCGGAGTAGACTGTTGGCTTGTTGTATGAAAGGAGAGTGCATGTTTTGTCGAAGATCGTACGCGAACCGGGGACATGGCTGTATCCCGTACCTGTGGTGCTAGTCAGCTGTCAAGGTCATACCGGACCACCGAACATCATTACTGCGGCTTGGGCCGGAACTGTGTGTTCTGATCCACCTATGGTCAGTGTCTCCGTGCAGCCGCCCCGGCACTCCCACCGACTGCTTAAGGAGCGCCAGGAGTTTGTGGTGAACATTCCCCGCGCTTCCCAGGTGGAGGCAGTGGATTACTGCGGTGTGGTTTCGGGCCGAGATGTGGATAAATTCGCTG
The DNA here is from genome assembly GCA_003559095.1 of Clostridiales bacterium. Classification (GTDB taxonomy): domain Bacteria; phylum Bacillota; class Limnochordia; order Darwinibacteriales; family B1SED10-159; genus SLOZ01. Next base: position 23,691 of record PWMW01000145.1, read on the forward strand.
AGTGCGGGTTTACACCTCTAGCAAGCCAAAAGATAGCAGTTCCTGGCATCAAGGAATGCCCGGTCCAGTTGGAATGCCGGGTTCACTCCATAGTGCATTTGGGCACCCATGATATGTTCATTGGAGAAATTTTGACGGTGACCCATGATGAAGATGTTGTGCGGCAGGGCCGACTTGACTTGGAGCAAGCCGATCCCCTCATGTACGGCTTAGGCCGCTATTTCAATATGGGTTCGGTTCTAGCTGTGCACGGTGTCAGCCGTGGAAAGGATTGACCGCTTGTGTATGTAATTGGGAAGCGCAGTGCGTTGTTGATTGTGTGTTTGTGGTTGCTGTTGACCGCCTTGGCTGCTGGCCAGGCAGATCTGCCGTCGCCGCGGGGCCATGTGAATGATTTTGCATCCGTAATGGCAGGCAGTGATGCAGCTTTTGTGGAAAACCTGGCCAGCCAGTTGGCGTTGGATACTGGTGTGGAACTGGCGGTGGTTACCGTCAATGCCACCGAACCGTTGGAGCCGAAGGAGTACGCCGTGCGGTTGTTCAACGCGTGGGGCATCGGCGGTCCCGAAGACAGCGGCCTGCTTTTGCTGTTGGCATTGGCTGAGGGGCGCGTCGAAGTGGAAGTGGGCTATGGCTTAGAGGGCAGCCTCCCGGATGGCTTGGTGGGAGCTGTACTTGATCAGTATGCCGTACCCCCGTTGCAGCAGGGACAGTACAGCCAAGGCCTGCGGGCCGCGGCAGAAGCCTTCGCCCGCAGCGTGCAGGATGAGGATTTTGCCCGGACTACGGCCGCCGCTGCCCAGGAACGCTTCAGTCCCTGGATCACGTCTTTTATGGCCTTTGTTATTATTGTTTTGGTACTGACCCGCGGCTCGCGGCGATTTCCTCCGGGCGGCGGCTTTGGCGGGCGCATGCCCCGCAGCCGTCGGAGCCTGGGACCTACAGGGTTTCCCCGGGGAGGCAGCGGCTCGCGCGGTGGCTTTGGCGGCTTCGGCGGGGGCCGCAGTGGCGGTGGCGGAGCTGGCCGCAGCTTCAAGTGATCCCTGCTGCGTTATGGTACAGCAGGGAACTTGGCGAGGATATCGCCGGTTAAGGCCATGCATGAGTTAAAGAATGGAGTGGTCCTATGAAAAAATTCGCGGTGGTTTTGATCGTACTTGCCGTGGTCCTGGCCGTGGGGGCCGGAACGGTGATCCCCCGCTATAATCGTTTGGTCGAACTGGAGAACAATATCGAGGCCCGCTGGGCGCAAGTGGAAAATCAACTGCAGCGCCGAGCGGATCTAATTCCCAACTTGGTCAGTACAGTCCAGGGCTATGCCAGCCACGAACAGGAGATCTTTACGGAAGTGGCTGCGGCCCGCAGCCGGCTCTTGGGGGCCAATACTCCCGAAGCCAGTATGGAAGCCAACCAAGGCCTAGACAGTGCCTTGGGGCGGCTTTTGGCCATCAGTGAAGCGTATCCTGACCTGAAAGCTGATACCAGCTTTATTCGGCTTCAGGACGAACTGGCGGGGACGGAGAATCGTATAGCCGTTGAACGCATGCGCTACAATGATTCTGTGGAGGTGTGGAACCGCAGCATCCGTCAATTTCCCACAGTGCTGCTGGCGGGTATGATGGGTGCTGAAGCCCGGTCATACTTCCAGGCTGCCTCTGGTGCTGCCGAAGTGCCCCAAGTGCAGTTTTGACAAAAAACAGCCGCCTTTTGCTGCATGGTACGGCAGCGAAAAGCGGCTGTTGCTGTTAACCCCAAGATAGGAGCCGGGGAAAGCGCCGTGGTGCTTTGGGGTCCTGCAGTAATCCTTCGTAGATATCGACCAAACGCTGGGCGGTCTGGGTTAGAGAATAGTTCGCTGCTGTCCGTCGGCCTGCGGCCTGCATGGCCTCGTACTGCCCAGGCTGCTGCAGGAGCTGTTTGGTGTGAGCGGCCAGGGAAGCGGCGGAGTTCTCCGTCAAAAAACCATTGACACCGTGTTCCAGGGTGTCTTCGGAGCCCGTAGCCCGCACCGCCACCACCGGCGTCCCGGCAGCCATGGATTCGATGGTGACCAACCCTTGGGTTTCCGTGACCGAACCAAAGACAAATACTTTGGCACTGGCATAGGCTGAGACCACGTCTTCTGCCTGTAGAACCCCTGTAAAATGGACGCGCTGCGCCAGATCCAACTGGGCGGCTTGGTGGCTGAGATGCTCGCGTTCAGGGCCGCTGCCCACAAAGACCATGTGCAGTTGGGGAAACTCTGCGGCCAAGAGACTAAAGGCCTCCAAGACAATCTGCGGATTTTTTTCCTTGCCCAGCCGACCCACGAAGAGCAGAAACTCTGTGGAGTCGGGCAGTTGGAATCGCTGGGCCAAATACCGGGGATCCATATGCTCGTAGGGCTGCAGATCAACGCCCGTGGGCACCGCCGTTACGGGGACATGCAGCCGGTAGATGGACTCCATCATCTCCTTGACTTGAGGTGTGGGTGCAATAAGATGGTCACACTGCCGACAGTAGTGCTGCAAAAATCGGATGACCATTTGCCTTGTAATGGTACGAGGGGCTGGGATATAATGGACATATTCGTGATACATGGTGTGATGCGTGAAGACCAGCGGAATGCCGGTACGCCAGGCCAGCGTACTGCTGAGCTGCCCCATTAAAAAAGGTGAATGGCTGTGGATGATGTCGATACCCATCTGCAGCATCAGCTTATCAGAACCAGGAGAGATGGGGATCGGCAGGGAAAAATCACGGCAGGTTGGGGCTGGCAGCTAATAAAAGCGGAACACTTTGGCGCCACTGGCGTCCACCGCTTCTTGCGGATCGGCTCGATTGTACGAAGGCGCGAAAACATAAACTTCATGACCTAGACGCGTCATCCCAGTGCTGAACCGTTGAATCGACCGGACAACGCCACTGACATACGGTGTGTAGCTGTCGGTGAATACGGCTATTTTCATGGGCATCTCCTTCTAAAACCCAAACCCTCCCGGCATGGGCATTGGGCCGGATTCTACATCCTGCTCCCACATGGCTTCGGGGTCTTCGGCTTCCGGCAAATGTTCCAGCAAATACTCCAGGACCACATGAGTGGCTTCCGGATGTGTCGGCCGGACAAACATGGCAATATAGCGGGGTTGTCCGGGGTGGGGTATGCCCCACAGAGGTTCTTCTTCGCTGCCGAGATTCATCAACGCTCCCTGCTGCGCATACTGCTGCAGGCGCGGCCGCGATAGGGTAAAAAGATCGGGGCTTTCGCCTGCGGCCATCACAACGATCAGTTTCATCTCCATATTGCCGTAGGGTAGAAGCTGCATATCCAGAAACATCGTATCTTGGCTCTCATTGAACTCTTTCGCTAGGTTCTGCAGCTGTTCCTGCTCGACGAAATCGGCTTCGGCCATGAACACGACTTTTTGCCGTCCAGCAGCAGGATCTGGAGGCTGCGGCCAGAAAAACATGGCAAGGATAAGTGCAATACCCACGGCGACACCGCCGATGAGAAAACGTCGATCTACCGGAGGCGGTGGGGGATCCCCCTTCGGAGGCTCACCTTTGACGGCTTTAGCTACCTGCGGGCAGCCGTGCCGGCTGCACCCGCCGCTGCGTTTCCAACAGTCCACATGATGAAAGGCGTGGCAGCGCGGGCATTCTACCACCTCGTCCCCGGCCTGAAGCGGTTCTTGGCAGTGCATGCATGGTTTGCCGATGGCCGTGGAGAAATGGTCGAGGGATGTTATTTGTTTTTCCAGTGCAATCGCCTCCTGTCATTGCTGCTTCGATTCTAAGATACCATATTCGCTTAGCCGTGCCAAGAAGGATGGGGTGTTACGCTTGAAACATGTGGAAATCTATACAGACGGTGCCTGCTCTGGGAATCCAGGACCTGGAGGTTGGGGCGTTGTTCTGTTCTATGGTGACATTAAGAAAGAACTTTCCGGTGGGGAACGGCATACCACTAACCAACGCATGGAACTGCAGGCAGTGATTGAAGGTCTGCGCGCGCTTAAGGAACCCTGCCGTGTCACTGTGTACTCCGATAGTGCCTATGTAATCAATGCCTTCAAACAAAACTGGCTGCGCAATTGGGAGCGCAACGGTTGGCAGAACTCCCGCAAGGAACCGGTGAAGAACCAAGAACTGTGGCAGGAGCTGTTGCGCCTGACCCGCATTCATGATGTGCGCTGGGTGAAAGTCAAAGGCCACAGTGACAATCGCTGGAACAACCGAGCTGATGAATTGGCGGTGGCAGCCATCGCCAAATAGAAAGGGGCGGCATCTGTGAGAATCGATTATCGCTATTTAATTCAAGAAGTAGAATCCATTACCACATTGGACGGGTTCGTCTCGGCCTGTCTGGAAATCCGCGACAGTATGCTGTTCTATGATAAAGAACTGCTTTTGACAGCCTTTGGCTCCACCTTGGAACTGCTGGTCGTCTCTTCGTTTTACTGGGCTGGACTGGAGTCTCCCGAGGATCTGCAGGAAGCTCGGGAGCGAGCAGACGAAGCCCTGGCGAATCTGCGTTCGGAGTTGTCCGAGTCCATGCTGCCCATGGACATTCAATACTTGGGAGAACAGTATCTGCGCGGCAACGGCTGGGCTTTGGAACTGCGCATTCCCCTGTATTACAAGACCTTTGCAGCCTATATCAATGCAGAGAAAGCCAAGGCAGCACCCATTGATGCCTGTCTTCAGCGGGCCCAAGAGTGGTTCCTGCAGGGTGAAAATCAGCGTGCCCTCGCAGAGACCGCTCTGGTCGGCGCCCAGGTTCTGCGGGGCGGCCATATTCGGCCCATCTGGTTTCGCGTCGGCCATCCCCGGCTGCAGCTGCATTTGGCCGGTCTGCAGACCATGGCCAATAACTTCGCTGTGGCTCCTTATTTTTCATTTCCCTTCGAGGACATTGCTACGGAACGGCAAAAGCGCAAGCGTACACCCGGAGGCACGGTGGTGGATTTGGGAGCATTCCGAAACTTTCGGCGGGAAGCGGCCGGCTATACGGATCGCCGCATTGTGATCGAACCTGACCAGTTGGACCGCTGCCTGGAACGCCTTGGCGAAGATGACGTGGATATAGCGGATCTGCAGCGCTGTTTGGAGCCCCATCGTGCCCAGGTCATTCCCGTCTTGCAGGGTGCAGCCAGGGCTTGGGTAGGGGGCGGTGAGGAGGATCCCCTCATCAGCCGGCGGGCTCTGCAGATTCTGACCCAGTGGGGTGAAAAAGCCACGGCCGATGCGGCACTGGACGTATTGGTTCACAGCGATCCTTGGGACACCATGTTTCAGGAATCTCTGCATGCCCTCCAAAGTCTTGGGCATAAGGCGGTGCCGGCCGTACGGCGATTTACCAAAGAGCGCCCGGAAGGGCCACTGCCCATTCTTCTGGCTGATACCTTGAGCAGAGGACGTCCCAGCAAGCGGGTGACATCACTTCTGCGGGAGCTGTTCGAACGGAGCCAGTGGGGCAAAGGCCGGGAGATCATCGGTGCTGCCCTGGCCCGTATGGGCGGCCGCGAAGAGTGGGCGTACCTGCGCCAAGCCATGGATGAAGAACCGGCGGATCCCCGCAGCCTTATGGATGATCTGAAGGACATCCTTGATGCCAAAGAACAGCAGTACCAGGAGTAACCACGGCCCAAAAGGGCCCTTTGTCCAACCTGTCCCTTAAGACTGTAAGCCATTAGCACCTCTCCAGCCACAGCACTTGATGCCAGCTGGAGAGGTGATCCTCGGTTCGGACAGAAAAGGGGTTTGGCCGTCAGCGGCGAATAGGTGCAGTGACGGGAGCTATTTGTTTTGCTTCGAATTAGCGCATAATTCGGTGAATTATGCCGACGCCTGCCGTCGGCTGCAACGGGAGGGATTGTCTTGGCAGAAGCGTGGTGGAAGGAGAGTGCTGTATACCAGATCTATCCCCGCAGTTTCTTCGATAGCAATGGCGATGGCATCGGTGATCTGCAGGGGATTATCGCCAAATTGGACTATATACAGCGACTGGGCGTGGATGTCCTTTGGTTATCACCGATCTATCAGTCGCCCAATGACGATAATGGCTACGATATCAGCGATTACTTCAAGATCATGAAAGAGTTCGGCACCTTGGTGGATTTCGAAAATCTGTTGGAGGCTGTGCACCAGCGCGGGATGAAACTGGTCATGGATTTGGTGGTCAACCACACCAGTGATGAGCATCTTTGGTTTGTGGAGTCGGTCAAGGATGCCCAAGGAACGTACGGCGACTATTACATCTGGCGGCCGGGCCGGGATGGCGGACCACCCAATAATTGGGGCGCCTTTTTCGGAGGATCAGCTTGGCAGTATTGCGAGCAGCGGGATGCCTACTACCTTCACCTTTTTTCCAAGAAACAGCCCGATCTCAACTGGGAACATCCGGGAGTCCGCCGGGACATTCTGGATATGATGCGCTGGTGGTTGAACAATGGTGTGGACGGCTTCCGCATGGATGTTATCAATCTTCTCTCTAAACATCCCGAACTGCCAGATATGCCTGCTCAGGAGAACCAGCCTTATCCCATGCCTCTGCCCTATGTGGCCAACGGGCCCAAGATTCATGAGTACCTCCAGGAGATGAAACGGGAAGTTTTGGACGATTTCCCCTGCATGACCGTGGGTGAAATGATTGGTGTCACGCCGGAACTGGCACTGCGTTATGTGGACGAGGCCACCGGCCCTTTGAACATGGTGTTTCACTTTGAACACATGTATGTGGATCACGATTGGTCCCAGCCGGGACAAAAGCGCAGCTGGAAGCTGACAGAAATGAAGGCTATTCTGCGCAAGTGGCAGGAGACCTTGCAGGGTCGGGGCTGGAATGCACTGTATTGGAACAACCATGATCAGCCCCGCTCGCTATCCCGTTTTGGCAGTGAAAAGCGCTATCCGGTGGAATCCGCCAAGATGCTGGCTGCCGTTCTTTTTCTCCAACAGGGAACCCCTTTCATCTACCAAGGGGAAGAGTTGGGTATGACCAACTGTGCCTTTGAACGTATTGAAGATTATCGGGATGTGGCGACGGTTGGGATGTATGAACAGTTCACCACAGCTGGTTATCCCGAGGACCAAGTTATGGCGGCCATCCAGCGGCTGTCCCGGGACAATGCCCGCACACCCATGCAGTGGAGTGCAGAACCCCATGGCGGTTTTACCACCGGTAAACCTTGGATCAAGGTGAACCCCAATTACAAGGAGATCAATGCCGCCGCCCAAATGGAAGAACCCCATTCTGTGTTCAACTTTTATCGCAAATTGTTGGCACTGCGTAATTCCAATTCAGTGTTGATCTATGGTGCGTACAAGGAAATCCTCCCGGACAGCGAAGATGTGTATGCCTTCCTGCGTACCCAAGGTGGTGAAATGGTCTTGGTGGCCGGTAATTTCCGGCATAAGGAAGTGAAGGTGGACTTGCAGCCTTGGGTCAAGGTGAAGCCAGATATGGAGATGCTGCTCACAAATTACCAGGGGCCGCGCACCCTAGACGACGGTGTTCTGCTGCTGGAACCTTTTGAGGTAGTGGTGTATCGTGTTTCTTAGGTGTTTACCAAAAAAGACCGGCTTCGCTCTAACGGCGAAGCCGGTCTTTTAGTGCTCATCCAGCTGACGATCGAGTTTGCGGAATTCCTTGCTATCCACGGTTTCGCGAATGATCAGAGCAGCGAAGGGTTCTTTCCGTATGCTGCACCATCGGTGTGCTGATAAAACTCAGAAAAAGTCAAAGAGGCCGGCGAAGTTGCCGCTACGATGTTCGGGCACTCCTAAACTACCAACATTGAGAGTCGTTTTCAATAGTCAGGTTAAGATTGGAGACATCCCTCAGTGTCACAATGACGGGACCCGACGAGAGCATGACGAGATGTGGGGTTATCGTATGGCTGGGCCAGAAAAATCCTTATAGCCCATGTCAAACGCACTTTTCTAGTGATCCACATAAGCATTGTTACAGCCCAGTGGACCGCTCAGGGCTAATTGTGAGATTACGTCCTTATAACAAGGCACCCCTCAGACGTTGTCTGGAGACCAGCATAAGAGCCTAAACGGTCCGAAAAAAGCCAAAATGGAGAAATTAGTTTAAGACTAGAAAAAACTGTGTTAATTAGGAAGGAGTATCACAAGATCTGGCGAAAAGTTAAAAATACGTTATTAAGTCTTAAGGAGGCGGTGAACATGTACGGCTTAGATTGCCAGGGAAAGCAGGTTTTTTGGCATGGCGACGGAGAGGTGCTTTGTGTTGAACCGTACGGAGAAGATATCATCCGGGTACGGGCGACGAAGAACCGAAAGATCACCGAAGAATCTTGGACACTATTGCCGCCGGAAGCGGACTCTGCCTTAGTCGAGCAATCCGAGGCAAAGGTCATTTTGAAAAATGGAAAGCTGGTAGCCGAGATTCTTGCCGACGGTACCATAACGTTTTTGAACCAAAATGGGCAAGTCCTTTTAGAGGAGTACTGGATCGACGAGCGCGCTTTGACAGTGCCTGTACGCCGAGCCCGTGAATACCGTGCTGTGTCCAGTAACCAGTACAAACTAGCTCAATATTTCAAACCGCAAAAAGGCGAGCGTTTCTACGGAATGGGCACTTATCGAAATAACTGCTTCAACTTGAAAGGAACGACATTGGGGTTGTGCCACAAGAACACCCAATCAAGCATTCCAGTACTATATTCGTCCAAAGGGTATGGGTTAATCTGGAACAATCCGTCTGTGGGACAAGCTGAACTGGTTAATAATCACACCATGTTTAGTGCCGAAGCAGCACAACAGTTGGACTATCTGATAACAGCCGGTGACAGTCCGGATGAAATCAACGAGAACCTGACCCAGGTTACAGGTCGATCTCCTGAACTTCCCGAGTGGGCGGCGGGCTTTTGGCAGTGTAAACTTCGATACGAAACGCAGGACGAGGTTCTGCGTACGGCCCGAGAGTACAAGCGCCGGGGACTACCCATTTCGGTGATTGTCATTGATTTCTTCCACTGGACTGAACAGGGTGACTGGAAGTTCGACCCTGAGTGCTTCCCCGAGCCCGAAGCTATGTTGAAAGAGCTTCATGAGATGGGGATCAAGGTGATGGTTTCCATCTGGCCGACGGTGGATCCGTCCAGTGAAAACTTTGAAGAACTCAAGCGCAATGACTATTTGTTGAAGTCGGAAAAAGGTGTTTCGGTGTTTTTCATGTTCAACGGTCCGGAGACCTACTACGATCCCACTCATCCTGGCGCTCGCGATTTTGTTTGGAGTAAGGCCAACGAGAACTATTTCCAGAAGGGCGTTGACATGTTCTGGTTGGATGAAGCTGAACCAGAGCTGCGCCCCTATGATTATGATCACGTTCGTTACCATTTGGGGAATGGTCTAGAAGTGACCAACCTCTTCCCGTTTTACTATGCCAAGACATTTGCAGATGGAATGAAAGCCGAGGGTAGAGAAGACATCGTCAACTTGATCCGCTGCTGCTGGCTGGGAAGTCAGCGCTTCGGTGTCGTAGCATGGTCTGGTGACATTCCATCTACGTTCCAATCGCTGGAAGAACAGATGAAGATCGGTCTGAATATGTCGCTGACGGGCATTAGTTGGTGGACTACCGACATCGGTGGGTTTTTCGGTGGGGATCCTACAACACCTGAATTCCGCGAACTCTTCGTCCGCTGGTTCCAATACGGTGTCTTCTGCCCCATCTTCCGGAATCACGGTTTCCGCCTTCCCATGCCGCCGTGGAACGAAATGCGCAGCGGTGGGCCGAATGAGGTGTGGGATTATGGCGAAGAGGCCTATCCTATCCTTGTGAAATACATGGAACTACGGGAACAGCTGAAACCTTACATTCTCGAACAGATGAAGATTGCGTCTCGCACAGGGCGACCTGTTATGCGGCCGTTGTTCTATGATTTTCATCAAGATGAAACAACCTTTGAAATCGAGGACCAGTTCATGTTCGGCGACAACATTCTTGTAGCCCCTGTCTATGAAGCACAATGTACTTCCAGAAAGGTCTATCTGCCGGAAGGCTCATCCTGGATTAACGTCTTCAGCAAAGATAGCTTTACTGGCGGTCAATGGGTTGATGTGGACACGCCGCTGGACCAGATACCACTGTTCTCCAGAAATGGGATGGAAATCTCGGTGTGATTTCGTTAGTACACATAGGGTGGAGTCCCATATGCCGGGACTTCACCCGCTGGCTATACAGCGTCATATCCAGTTGCTTCCAGCTTAGGGAGGTCGTTCGATGATACGTTTCGGCATCACACGGTATTTCTTTCTGCTTCCTGCTGTTATTTTTATTGTTCTGCTTTTGGTTTACCCATTGGTCTATAACATAGACCTCAGTGTCCGGAATGTTACCCTACAGACGTATATGAGCGGAACCAGTCAGTTTACCGGCCTAACCAATTACCAGCGGTTGGTTTCGGGCCCGCTGTTTCAGCGGATTCTGATGAATACGTTGATATTTGCCGTGGGCTCTATCGCTTTTCAGTTTTTATTCGGCTTTTTGCTTGCGCTACTCTTTAACCGCGATTTCCCCTTTAAAGGGCTTTTGCAGGGTATGCTGATGCTGCCTTGGTTTGTCCCCATTATGGTCAGTGGCAACGTATTCCGATGGTTTTTCAGTGAAGGAGGGACCATCAATGGTGTTCTGTTGGCCATGGGAATCATTTCGTCGCCAATTCCCTGGATTACCAGTGGCTTAGCCATCTACTCAGTCACCATTGCCAACATATGGCTGGGCATACCCTTTAATTTCATCCTTCTTTATACGGGACTGAAGGCCATCCCTATTGAGTTGTTTGAGTGCGCCAGTATTGATGGAGCCAAGGGTTGGCAGACGGTTCTATTCATCATTCTCCCTATCCTAAAGCCGGTGACCATTACCACATTGATGTTGGGTTCGATCTTCACCATCAAAGTCTTTGACCTGGTCTGGATTATTACTCGAGGTGGTCCTGGGGGAAGCTCGCACCTGTTCAGCACATTGTCCTATGAGCTGGCTCTGATCCGCTTCCGTTTTGGCGAAGGCTCGGCTTTGGCCATCATTATGGTGCTCATGGTGGCACTCATTACGTTCGGCTTCCATCTTATACGGATTGAGGAGGATGTGTAGATGAACCGTTCAACGAAGAATATCCTCCGCTGGTGGGGGCGTATGGTTGTTCCAGCCATCTGCGTACTGATTATCATGATCCCTATTTATTTGGTTATCATTGGTGGTTTCATGACTGTGCAGGAAATTTATCGACAGCCGCCCCACTTGTTCCCACCTAACCCGACCTGGCAGTTTTACCAGTCGGCTTGGAACACGCTGAACCAATCAATGCTGAACAGCTTCATTATTGCCATTGGTACCTATGTGTTGACCTTGGCTGTGTCGACGCCAACAGCTTTTGCTTTAGCAAAGCTTAGAATGTCGGTAGAAAAGCCCGTATCCTTCGCTATGGCACTGGTGCAGATGCTTCCGATGACGACCCTTGTGATCCCGTTATTCTTGATCTTCTTCAATGTGGGATTGAACAATACATTTACCGGGGTTATTTTAGGAATCTCCGCCTTTACGGTTCCCTTTTGTACCATTCTGCTCACAGCCTACATGCGCTCCATCCCGAGCGGTTTGATGGAAGCGGCTTGGATTGACGGTGCCTCTTTAGGTAGGATTTTTGTCAGCATTGTTCTGCCCATTTCGTCACCAGGTATCGCCACAGCGGGAATGTTCGCTTTTTTGATGGCCTGGGGCAATTTCATCTTTCCGTTGTCGCTTTTGCAGGAACGCTCACTCCAGCCCATGAGCGTCGCCTTGTATCGGTTTGTGGACCAATTCGGCATTGAATGGAACATGTTGATGGCGGGGAGTGCAATTTACTCCATTCCACCAATCTTGGTGGTACTTGTGGCCGGACGTTACCTGGTGTCTGGCATGACAGCCGGAGCATTCAAGGAGTAAACAAAAGGCTGTCTGTTTTGGTTGCGAATTTTGCCATGGAGGAGGTGATCAGCACCGTACAAATTCATGGTTGCGGAACGAATTGCTTGCAGTTAACCAACATTGAGGAGGAATCTTTGTGAAGCGACTCGTTTTACTGTTGGCCATCTTGTTGTTCGTTGGAATGTTGTCTGGTCCGGTCTCAGCGCAGACCATCGACATCACGGTGCAGACGTATTGGGCCGAAGACACACCCAGCGGAGCTTCCGTGCTGGAGCGAATTGCTTTGTTTGAAGAACAATATCCCGATATCAAAGTAACGTACCAATATGTTCCGTTTGGGGAGCTCTTAACGACGATTTTGCAGCAGACATTGACAAGGACCCTGCCAGAGGTGGTTTTTGCTGACAACCCGGATATCCGCCACTTGGCCGCATCCGGTGTCTTCATGGATCTCACGGATTGGGTTGATGAGTGGGGTCAGTGGGACGACTTTTATCTCGGTCCACAATACGCCAACAGCTTGGATGATCGCATTTATGCAGTCCAGTTGAACACGAATAACCTTGCACTGTACTATAACCGAGAGGTTTTGGCCGATCTTGGTATTGCTGAGCCGCCAGCGACTTGGGACGAAGTTATGGCAGTCAGCGAGATAATCTTGACCGAAACCGACATCTATCCTATAGCTTTCTGTGCTGATAACACAGAAGCCGGCACCTGGCAGTTTCTACCATTTTTGTGGAGTGCTGGAGGCAGCCTCATGGAGCTAGATCGTCCGGAATCCATCGCAGCAGCTCAGTTTTGGGTGGATCTAGTCGAGAAAGGTTATGCACCCCGTGATGTGGTGAACTGGGACCAAGGAGATGTGGCGATTAACTTCGCTGGTGGCCGTGTGGCCATGATGATCAACGGGCCTTGGGAACTGGCCTTCAACTTGGCGGAAACTGATGTGGATTATGGCATTGCCATGATTCCTGTTCCCGATGCGGATCTGTCACCAGTCGTGGCTATGGGTGGAGAGTCCTTTGGTATTGCCTCCACTGTATCGGCTGAGAAAGCCGAAGCGGGTTGGAAGTTTATCCAATTCTTGGTGGAACCCGAAAACATGGCCAATCACAACCTGATGAATACCACGATCCCGACGCGCGGGGCTGCCGTGGAGAAGGTTCTCGAGGAAGATCCTCGCCTAGCTTCCTTTATCGCTCAAGCGGAGTTTGCTCTGTCCCGACCAATCGCCGGAGGCGGAGAAAACTATCCGAGTATTTCCGCTATCACCCGCCAGGCCTTCCAATTGGCCATTGCCGGTATGATGAGCGCTGAGCAGGCCTTTGCCAACGCTGCCCAGGAAGTAAGAGACCTCTACATGTCCGAGGCAGAATTTCAGGAGGCAGCTGCAGGCGTTCAGTCCGTTCTAGATGATGTTTTCACTGCCATGGAGTAACGCTCTGAGAATGAGCATTGGTGGATAATCAGGAACGGCCGCATACTCGGCGTGGGTATGCGGCTGTTCCGCGCTCTGACGTCCCCTCCGGCAAGAGTTTCCGAAAGAACGCTGGCAGATCTAGCACGCACTGAAGGGATTAACGAAATGTTAGCATGCACAGGCAAGGAGGAATGGTTTGCAGGGCGAAACAATATAGCAGAGAAGATGAGTGGTCCAGGCTACCCAAGCGATGGGCACCATGGACCGAAGGAGGCAGTGCAGATGATCGATCTACGAAGCGATACCATCACCCAGCCAACACCGGAGATGCGAGAAGACATGTTCCAGGCAGAACTGGGTGACGATGTATACGGCGAGGATCCCACGGTGAACCGGCTGGAAGAAGCTGCCGCGGCGAAGCTGGGCAAGGAAGCCGGTTTGTTCACGGCCAGCGGTACTATGGGCAATCTGATTGCTATCATGACACATACGCAGCCGGGGGATGAGATCTTCTTGGATGCAGGGGCCCATATTTACTACTATGAAGTGGGAGGATTGAGCCGGGTAGCTGGGCTGGTGCCACACCTGATTCATGGTGAACGGGGTATGATCAGCCGGCAGCAGCTGGAGGCAGCAGTGCGTCCAGACAACATTCATTTTCCTGAACCGAAACTGCTTTGTCTGGAAAACACCCACAATCGCGCCGGTGGGCGGGTCCTGCCCCAGGACCAGGTGGTAGCCACAACACAACTAGCCCAGGAACTGGGCCTGCGGCTGCATCTCGATGGAGCTCGCTTGTTCAATGCTGCTGCCGCATCGCAGACAACAGCCGCAGCGTTAGCTGCTCCCTTTGATTCCGTCATGGTCTGCTTGTCCAAGGGCCTGGCAGCACCTGTGGGTTCGGTGGTGGTGGGCAG
>PWMW01000182.1 GCA_003559095.1 Clostridiales bacterium
TCCCGGAACTCCAAACAAATACAGGCCGACTCCTCGGTGGAATCGCGGCTAAAGCAACTTCGAGTCCCTTGTTAAGAGCTCATCAGGGTAGCTTGTCAACACATTTTAGAACAACAGGTCACCAGAGACCAGGTTCCATCCCTTAGGAACTGGCTGGCTCCGAGTATCTATTCCGTTTGAGATCGCCCTCTGGCTCTTCCCAGCGGCGATACCTGTTGCCTGCTTCCGGTGCGCCAGCAATATCCATAGCCTCCTGTATAAGAGCCAAAAGCTCTAGGGCGCTGCGGAAACGTTTGGTTTTTTGACCTTCCATCCACTGCACTTCCCCCTGCCAACTGGCGTTTTGGCGGTAAAGAATGCGAATGAAAAATGACGGTTTTTCCTCTTTCGAAGTCCAATGGTCGCGTGAGGACCCATTCATCGTAGAAACCTCCCGATGGTGAAGTGACGCCAAAACGGCGTTAATATGACGAACTATTCTTACATCAAGCACAACATTTGGATTTCATACAGATTTCACATAGATTTCAAAAAAAGTTCAAGAATCCGCAGGATTGTACTTCATATCACATATACCAGGTACTCCCATCGGTCCGAAAAAATCCAGCAAATTCCATGATTTCAGGCCATCCAATATCAGTCTCCCTGCTTTCGATCAGCATCTTACAACCTTACCCAGCTAAATAGCCATCGGCGTGCGTCACCTATATCTGCTAGGTGTAAGGTTCTTAGCGGGCGTTACCGGAAGAATTGCCTTGGACGAAAGATACCATCGTTGAACTTCCCCTTCTCGTTTGACGACTGGCAGTCCAGACTGGGCGGGACAGCATTCCCAGACGAACTCCAACAGATGGGTGGCTGCGCTCGGATGCATTGGTTCGACAAGTCTTTGCCCTGCATTCACACATCGAATCCAGAACTCCAGTCCACGACCACACCCTGATTGCAGAACATAAATGCTGCTCCACAAGGCCGCCCCCGACCGGAGAGGAATGTGTTCGTCCTTTAGCCCATACGTGCCGCCCTTTGGCTGCAGGATTCTGGCTGGACCAAGTCACCACCGCAGCGCGCAGTTTCGACACGCCGCTCCTTGTTCCCAATAGCGCGCCGACCAGTGGGCACTTTCTACCCTTTGGCACAACGCTCTCATCCAACACATACACTGCCAACACGCAGCCCAAGGCGTCTGCACCTCTGCCATCAGCAATTTCAACGAAGCTACTCGCAACACTCTCCACAGCGCATCATATCGCTAACAGAAATTCTATCATTCCACCTCTCGCTGCATTTAACGCGAACCGGAAACCCGGAACCACGAGCTAGCCCAGCCACCTTTCCATGCATCCTGTCAGCGCTAGCCAACACGGCGAACCGTCATTGGACGAGTGTCCTCAACGCGAAAGAACTCCCGGGAGCACAGCGTCCTGTGCATCCCGAGAGCCCTTCCCATTTAGCCTTTTACTGAGCCGTCAGTCCCGAACTCTGGAGCGGTTTCCTTCATCCTTGAGCTAACGGCCGCTAAACTCTGTTACTCTTCGCATTCCACTTCCATCCACACTACGGAGTGAGCCGCCACATAGATGGGACCAGCCAAACCGCAGATGGTGTCTTCCCACTCAGATTCCATATTGACTCCTGGTTCGAAACCAAGATAGCCACCGTATGGGAACTGACCCGGTGCATTGGTGTAGACAGTTCGTTTGCCCTGCGTTACCTGCGGCAGAACGTCGTTGCCCACCCAGAGATGAACTTCGCCCAGATAGTAGCCTGTATCCAGCTCGTAGTGAACAGTTACACACTCACCGTCATAGGTCACGTGCAGTGTGCCAACCAGCATACCTTTGCTGATGTCATTCTGTCCGGCACCAGCGTAGATCGGCCAATGGTAACTACCCTCAGACAGCGGTCCGTTGGTCCAACCCCAGAAGCGGTTATTGACATAATCCCAATTGGGTTTCGCGAAGTCTTCGCCAAAGGCCCAAGCGGTCTCGTCACCCCAACACAGACCCGGCATATTACATTCAATGACCACTTCGGCCGAAGCGGACAGGCCGATGTTGCCATTCAGATAGGCCCAGTTCACTTCTGTGAAGGTGTAGTATCCATCGACGTAATCTGCTGCATCTGCCGAACACTCAAAGTACTCGACGAAGGTCCGTACAAAACTGTCATTGACGATTTCGACGAATCCGAAACGAGGATCCGAGAGTTCGCCTTGATCGAAGCCAATGAGATTTTCTGCGAACATGACCGCTGCGGTAGCCATCTGCGGCGGGTTACCGGCCGCGGTGACCGTCGCTGTGTTCAACGTAGCAGAAGCATCCGCTGGTGCTGCTTCGTACGAGATGACCAAAGTTTCACCAGCAGGCACAGTTCCCATGACCTGACTGAGCATCACCGGTGTGCCATCGTCCAGCACATCTTCCAGGACGAAGTCCTGAGCTACGCCAGCAGGGTTGTGAATGCTGATGGTTCCCTCAACCTGGTAGTTTTCCAAGCTCACAATCTTCAGCCCAGATACTGTCCAAGTCACTGGACCGAACACATCTCCAGCCATCCCGGAGAAGAAGTCTTGGTCTACCGTCTTGTCCAGCGTCCATTCCACAATGCGATCGAAACTGCCTTCTGCGGTCTTGGCGATCTCCAAGGCCGGCAGCTCACACTCGATCAGTAATGTGGCGGACGCAGCCAAGGCGGTGTTGGGACCCGTCAATGTTGCTGTGTTGATGACCGAGAACGAATAGAAACCGTTCTCGTACATGCTGGCATCAGCGCTGCACTCGAAGCTCTCCGTAAAGGTTGCTAGAGTCGTTCCCGAAATCATGTCGGCGTAGGAAAATCTTGGGTCTTCGAAGAGAACTTCATCATCACCGATCAGGTTTTCTTCAAATACGATCGGTGCTGTTGCGATCACAGGAGGATTGTACAGAGCTTCGACTTCGGCGGTATTGAGCGTTGCCGACCCATCCATTGGTTGGGCATGGTAGCCAATCCATACAGTTTCACCCGGGCCAACAATCCCACCAACAGCGTCCAATACAACTGGTGTGCCGTCATCGAGAACGTCCATCACTGAGAAGGTTTGAGTTGCGAAGAGAGCCGGGTTGTGGATGGTGATGGTTCCCATCACTTGGTAGTTACCAAGGTCCTCAGACTTCGTGGCCAGTGCTTCCCAAA
>PWMW01000253.1 GCA_003559095.1 Clostridiales bacterium
ACATCCTAGACCCCTTCCAGCCACGCCTCTTCGATGGCATCGGCCGAACTGATAAGGTAGGCGGGCCTGCCCTGCGCGCGGCAGATCTCGGCCAGGCGATTGGAGTTGGCGCTTTCCCTGTCGCCCACGACCAGCACCAGGTCCACGTAGGGAGACAACGCGTTCACGGCCGCCTGGCGGTTCTGGGTGGCGTAGCAAATGTCGGCGGACTTGGGTCCCTGAATGTGCGGGAAGCGCCGTCTAAGCGCGTCAATCACCCGCTGGCAGTCGTCCACGCTCAAGGTGGTTTGGGTGATGTAGGCGAGCTTTGTTTCGTCGGGGACCTCGAGTTGCTCGACTTCGTCTTCGGAAAACAACACCCGGATGTTCTCCGGCGCCCAGCCTTTCGTGCCCGTGGTTTCGTCGTGACCTTCCTCCCCGACAAGGATGATGGTGAAGTCCTTGTCGGCGAACCGGCGCGCTTCCTGGTGAACTTTCTCCACCAAGGGACACGTGGCGTCAATAACGTCCAGGCTCAAGCGTTTGGCTTCCTCCCAACGGCCGGGTCCGACGCCATGGGCGCTGAAGAGCAGGTGGGCGCCCTCGGGGACCTTGTTCATGTCCTTGACGAAAACGGCCCCCTTCTCCCGCAGTTCATTGACCACGGCCGCGTTATGAACGATATCGTTGAGCACGTACACCGGGGCGCCGTACCGTTCCAAGGCCTGTTCGACGCACTTAATCGCCCGTTCAACACCGGCGCAAAAACCGCGTGGCTTCGCTAAAACGACGCGCATGATCCCTCCTCGGGCTTCAATTGGTCCAATATGAAATACAGAAACATGTCTTGGAAACGGCGTAAACCGCCGGGAAATTCCCCGGCGGTGGTGGAAACCTACTCGCCCATGGGGGAACGCAATGTGGGCGTGTAAGGCGCTGAAAGCGCCGTAGCGAGTAGCCTAGGGCAAGCGAAGCGCAGCCCTAGGTCACAAGCCGCCTACCGAAATCGGTCCTGAAGGGACCGGAGCGAGCGCCGTCCTTCTGTTCCGTCCCTTCAGGACGGATATGCGGGGACCGCCTTACCCTGGGACTGCGCTTTGCTTGTCCCAGGCTACTCGCTATCGCGCCTCCGGCGCGGAATTGGACATTATTTGTCAAGGCCGTTCATTTGAAGCGTTAGACAAAGTCCGTACATTCTGGCGCCCGTCCAACGTTCATGCATGACAACAACCCACGCTCAATCTTCCCGCGAAACCACAATTTAACCTGAAATGCTGCCACAAATAAATCCATCCAGTCAGGGATGACAGATGATAGCCAGGGGTTGCAGCGTGCGTCAGCACGCAATACCCCTGGAATCGAGGACCACCCCAAATCGACCCCGGCAGGGGTCGCAGAAGCCTGGGGTCTGGGACCCCTGCCGGGGTCCATCTTTGTGGGGACGTCCATCCTGGGGCTGCGCTTCGCTTACCCAAGGCTACTCGCTATCGCGCCTCTGGCGCGGGTCGTCGGGACATCCAGAACTCAAAGGTGGACCAAGCACTAGTGTACCACAGGAAGGCGGCCCCGGCTCCAATGCTTGGTCCTAAATGGCCGCCGCTCACCCCATTGGAAAACGGTTAGGCCGTCACGCGAATCGGACGCGAGCCCCGGTGAATGTTGCCGAACATGTCGGTGGCTTCCACTTCGAGCATGTGGGTCCCTTCGGCCAAATCCGCGGGCAACGCAATACGCCACAGGTGGTGGCAGTTGTATGGATTGGTGGGGTTGAGATAGGGCGATTCCACCCCTTGATCCCGTTCATGAAGCCATACATACCGGGGATCGGGCTCGACGGTGCGGTCCATGTCGCGCCACGCTCCATCGCTCCCCACGCGGAATCGCACCTCGGAACGCTCGCAGCCATTGTACACGTTGACGTACACGCCGGTGTCCCCGGCCTCGCCCTGGGCGATCACGTTGGGCGCTTCGATGTGCATTTGGTCATTGGCGTCCGAGCCAATCACCTTGTACCCATCCATCGTGTAGTCCTGGTCCGAGAACCTGAACAGCCCGTAGCCTCTCGGGGTTCCATCCGCCATCATCGCCACGGGCACGCCCTGTTCATTCGGCGCTCCACGGAACCAGCTTCCGCACAGGGTTCCCATGATGATGTGGTGCAGCGGCTTCTCGCCCCGCCAGCCGTGTTCCTCGCCGAACATGAAATGGCCGTGCCAGTGGCGATGAGCGGAAAGCGTCAGCAGGTTAGGCCTGTCCTCGATGATGCGGTAGAGGTCTTCGCGATCCGCGGTGTTGCTGCCCGCTCCTTCTGTATCGGGCGAGTCCAGAGGGATGTGCATCATGATGACACTCAGCTTGTCCTCGGGCACATGTTCAAGCTCGTTTCGCACGAATTCGAGCTGACGCTCGCCCAGCTTTCCCCGATAGTTGCCCGTGCCGCCGTCCGGCGTTTCGCCCATCCACTCGACGTTGTTCAGGATCATGAAATGGACGGGGCCGTACTCAAAGGCGTAGTAAGAAGGGCCATAGACACGCAGGATGGTGTCATTGGCGTGTTCGTTGTCCGGCACGTCGAAGTTCAGGTCGTGGTTGCCCAGCACGTTGTACCACGGCTTGCCCGCCAACCCAATGGCTTCGTTCAAGGGTTCGAAATAATCCAGGTCGTCAAACATGATGTCGCCCAGGCTCACGCCAAACTCGGCCTCGGCCTCGGCCAGTTCGGGCACGGCGCTTTGCGCGACGTAGGCCACTTCCCGGCCGTTGCGCGGTTGAGGGTCGCCGCACATCAGCACCCGCAATTCGCTGGGCTCCTCTTGCGGTTCCAATGGGAAATCGATGGAATCCGGCAACGCGCCCGTGGGAGCGATGCCCTCATAGGTAAGGTCAGGCGAACCCTCCGGGTCATGGATATAATGGAACTGGGGCAGGTTATCGCCACTCAGGGGGGTGCGCCATCCACTTGGCTTTACGACGAAGAAAACGGTGCGGTCCCCGTCGAGAGGCAAGCGCCAGCGCCCTTCCTCGTCGGTGACCGTAACCTCCCGGCCGTTCGATACGCGGACGTCCGGCACGCCGGGATCGCCCTCCTCCCGCTCGCCCGAACCGTTGCGATCGTGAAACACGACGCCCTCGGCATAGACCGTGTCCTCTGCGTTAGCGGGCTGGCCCACGACAAACGCCGCCCCGCCCGCGAGCA
>PWMW01000129.1 GCA_003559095.1 Clostridiales bacterium
TACCGAGACCATCCGCTGTTCTTTGGGATCTTGAGGTTCTTGGGGATCTTGGTGTTCTTGAGGATCTTGAAGACCTTGGTGTTCTTGAGGATCTTGAGGATCCAGAGCATCCTGCGCCGCCAGATCCGCCAGCAGTTCCAACTTGAAAAGGGCTTCTACATTTTGGAACAAAGCCTGTGCCTTTGCCAGCGGCATTTCGTCCCGCTCAATAAGGAGATCCTGGGCAGCGATAGCGTGCATTTCAGCTTCGATACGCTCTAGATCCCGATCAGAAATGGCTCGGTCGGTGCCAAAATCGAAATCGTAATAGAAGCCGTGTTCAATAGCGGGGCCCACGGCTAGCCGCACTTCGGGCCACAGCCGCATTACTGCATGGGCCAGGAGATGGGCTGTACTGTGACGCAGAATCTCGAGGCCAGCGGGCGAGTCAGCAGTGATCCAATGCAGTTCACCACCGTGATCAAGGGACCGTCCAAGATCCATGAGCTCGCCGTTGTGCCGGACGGCCACCAAGCCCTCTCGTTGCCCCAAGCCCAGATGGGAAGCGACATCGCTGGCAGTGGTTCCAGATTTCACCTCAATTCGTCGTTCGTCCCATGTCGTCCCAGACAAAACCTGCAGTTCAATCCACTCCACGACCATCGCTCCTCTCTCAGATAATGCTGCCATGAAACCAACAAAAAAACCCGTCCTCACAAAGGGACGAGTTTGGTCGCGGTTCCACCCAATTTAGCTGACCCTGCAGTCCTGGGGACGCAGTGCACAGCTCACTTACCTACCGGTAACGGGGTAACCGACCCAACCTAGCGCTCCGCTTCCATGGACGATGGCCGCTCAGCAGGGCAACTCCGAGATGGTATCCTATGCACCTGAACCTGGGAGGGACTCGCAGTCGGTGATCCCTGTTCTCTGGCAGGAAGGTACGCAGGCGTGTTCTCTTCATCGTTATTGCATCTTGTGTTTTGTCCAGCATACCCCGGGTCTGCAGGGATGTCAAGGGAATATTCAGGGAACTTACTTGATTTTCCGAGGGCATGCTCGCTGCCGCCCAACATGGGGTCCTTTTCCTTTTCCTTTTCCTTTTCCTTTTCCTTTTCCTTTTCCTTTTCCTTTTCCTTTTCCTTTTCCTTTTCCGTATCTTTTTCTTTTCCTTTTGGCTCTAGTTTTCCTTTTTCTTCCACATACCTGGTATGTGGAAGAAATTCCCATACACTCCCAGGCAGGTGCCCCGACGGCGCGGCTGCGTTTGTGGCTGATGCCGCAAGGTCTTCCCGACGGCGATAAATTGAGTCGGTTGAGCGCTACGTGTGAACGTCAAGTTAGCAAAAACTTCCTTGCACCAGGTGCAAGGAAGTTTCTGGTAAATGGTTCCTGTAGGTCGAGTTGAACTCCGTTATCTCAAGGGTCCCACTAAAGGGCTAAGATGTTCCACTGGTAGAAGAGGCCCAACAGCAACATGCCTGCCAAGGTGTAGAGTGTATAATGAACCCTACCGCCAACGCCCCAATAACGGCGCTTCCACGCCAAGACAGTCGTCAGCAGCGCCAAGACTCCTACCCCAACCATGGCCCAAGGCACTACGAGGCTGATCACTGCACTCCAAGGAGGAACCTCTGTGTATGCTGGTGTTGGCAATAGATATACGGGATCCGGTTCGCCCACCATGAGGAACTCCAGGACCACCACCAACGTCAGCAATGCAAAGAGAATGCCTACCCAGCGCGCCATGCGGGCTCCCCGGGACCACGCCCCCTGCTTGCGGCGCCGCAGCCGTTGCACCAGCCCCGACACGGTCCAAACCACCAGGCTGGCGATGATGAACAAGATAGACCCAGCTAAAGCCCCCAGATTGGGCAGGCTCCGCTCATACCAAGGTGCCCGGGAATAACTGACCGGCCCGGCCATCATCAGCATACTTCGTCCCAATGGGTCTGTACCAAAGGCAATGGTCCGCAGATCGCCGCTGAAGTCCAGTACCCGTTCGGGGCTGGTATTGCGGAACAAACCCGCCTCCACTTCAACAAAACGGTGTGTTTCGCCCATGCGGTGGATGAGGAGATGGCCATCAACAGCCTCGACGGTCATGGCGCCGAACATGAGACTCAGCATCTTATCGTCGGTGGTGAACGACCGCCGATTCTGATGGTACTCTCCTGCCAAGGCGCGGGCTCGCTCATCAGCTCCTGCCTGCGGCTGTGGGGCCGGCGGGATGTCCTCTCCTGGGAAATAGGCATCCATGAACCGGGCAAAAACCTCGAGATTCGCCATGGCGCTGCCACCGCTGTGGGTCATGAAGAAACCTACCTGCTCGTCTGGCAGCAGGTACAGCGCAGTATCATAGAGCATGGTGCCACCAGGGTGCAGAAGGACGCGCCGGCCGTTGAATTGGCCTTCAATGAATCCGTGGGCCATGCCGGGTAGATCGGGATGGTGGGTGAAGAGTTGCGAATGCATTGTGCTCACTGTTTCTTCCTGCAGCACTCTCTGTCCATCCAACTCTCCGCCCTGCAGATGCGCCAGCATGAATCGGGCCATATCTGCAGCAGTGCTACTCATACTGCCGCCCGGCTCACTCATATATTCAAATTGCGCTTCACGGAATTGACCATCTACAAAGCGATAAGGTTTTGCCAGATTTTGCTCGAGAGCACTGGGCAACGGCTGGCGGAAGGTACTGGAGTCCATACGCAGCGGCTCCAGGATATTCGCTTCGACATATTGGGCAAAAGGAACTCCGGACACTCGCTCCACAATGTAGCCTGCCAGAGAGGCGCCGTAATTGGAGTAGGCAATCACCTCACCGGGTGGAAACACCCTCGCCGGTAACCCGTCACGCATACGTTCGGCCAATGGCCTTTGCGTGGCGGGATCCAAAGAAAAAATATCTGACATGTAATCTTCAAATCCAGGGGTGTGGGTCATAAGGTGCTGCAGGGTGATGGGTGCAGCTGGACTGCCGTCAAGGGCTATCACTGCAGGTATCTGGAAATCCAAGTAGGTATTCACATCTGCTGCCAGGTCCAACTGACCCTGCTCTACCAGCTGCATCACGGCTGTCCAGGTCAAGAGCTTGGCAGTGGATCCGATCCGGAAAATGCTGCGCTCGCCGTCCACCGGTGTCTGTTGATCCAGATCCGCAAAGCCATAGCCGCCTACAAAAA
>PWMW01000069.1 GCA_003559095.1 Clostridiales bacterium
GGAAAAAGGACCGGCCGCTGGCCGGTCCTTTTTCTGCAGCGTCTAGAGAAAATCGTCATCCCACGGTGTCAGCAGTTTGGATTCCGTTTTTTCCAGCGCTTCGGCCACCAATCCATCCACATCCATATGGGACTCGGCCTCCTCCGCTTCGGCCACCTTCGGGCGGGTCGCTGGGTTTTTCGGTACAAAGACGGTGCAGCAGTCTTCATAGGGCAGAATGGACGTATCATAGGTGCCCATCCTGCGGCTGAGATCGATGATCTCTTGTTTGTCCATGCCCACCAAGGGCCGCAGGATGGGCAGGTTGCTGACGGCATTGATGGTATGGAGGCTGTGCATGGTCTGACTGGCCACCTGGCCAAGGTTATCGCCGGTGATCAATGCCAGAATCCCCCGCTGCCGGGCTAGACCGTCGGCGATGCGCAGCATGAATCGACGCATGAGGGTAATTTTCAAGTCCGGATAGGGGTTCTTCTGCAGAGCCTTCTGAATTTCTGTGAAGTGGCACAGCCAGAGACGCAGCTGTCCTTTGGTATTATACGGTGCCAGTAATCGGGCCAGTTCTTCTACCTTCTCTTGGGCTCGCTGGCTGGTAAACGGGTAGGAATGAAAATGCAGTCCTTCTAAGGTCACGCCTCGCTTCATGCTGAGAAATCCGGCCACCGGGCTGTCGATACCGCCGGACAATAAGAGCAGGCCTCGTCCCGATGTTCCCACCGGCAGACCGCCCAATGCCGGCAAAGTTTCGCTGAATAGGTAGGCCCCTTCCTGCCGGATCTCCACATACACCACGAAATCGGGATTGTGAACATCCACCGTCAGGTGGTCGGTATTGGTGAGAATGTGGCTGCCCAGGTCATAGTTGATCTCTGGCGTGCGCAGGGGAAACTCTTTGTTGACTCGTTTGGTCTCTACTTTGAACGTGGAACCAGGGGTCTTGCCGGCCAAGATCAAGGCGGTGTCTTTCAGTGCCATCATGTCGAGGGGGACGTTGACCACCGGGCTGATACTGACGACACCGAACACCTTGCGGATGGCCTCAGCAGCCTGGCTCCATGTGGCTGGTGATACTTCAACGTACATCCGCCCAAAGGTCTTGCGGATGCCTCCGTACGGGATATCACCTAATGTACGTTTCATCTGCCGGATCAGGGCATCTTCGAAGCGGCGGCGATTCTTGCCTTTGAGGCTGATCTCACCATAGCGCACTAGAAGCATATGGTACATGCTGTATCTACTCCTTCCCTGCGTAGGCAGCGCGAATCTCTGCTGCTGTCCGAACAATGATGCCGGCAGCGGCAGCCACATCGTTCTGGGATAGACCGGGTCCAAAACTGAAGCGAAGTGCTCCATCTGCCAGATCTGCGGGCAGTCCAATGGCATCGAGAACGGGTGACCGGGAAAGGCGCGTAGAACAGGCAGAACCGGTGGCTGCCGAGACCCCCTGCGCTTCTAGAGCCTGCGCCATAACTTCACCTTTGACGCCAGGAATACAGACGTGCAGGATGTGCGGGGCACCGTCGGTAGGCGTTATCCGCACAATGTCGGAGATCTGCTGCAGTTTCCGCCACAACTGTTCCCGCAGAGCCTGCAGCTCAGCGGCTGCCTGGGGTTGGCGCTGCACCGCCAGCTGCAGGGCCTTGGCAAAGCCTACGATGCCCGGCATGTTCTCTGTGCCTGGCCGCAGTCCTGCCTCTTGGCCGCCACCGAACAAGAGCGGAGTTAATGTGAGGCCTTGACGGAGATAGAGCATGCCCACGCCCTTTGGGCCACCGACTTTATGCCCCGACAATGTGAGCATATCTACGGAAAGTTCCTGCAGCGCCATGGGAACTCGTCCCACAGCCTGGACGGCATCCACATGCAGCTGGATCTTCAGCCGCTCAGTGGTGTTATATTGTTGGATGATCTGCGCGATCTCAGGGATGGGGTTCACGGTCCCTAGTTCATTATTGACCCACATGATGCTGACCAGCCGCGTATCGGGTGCCAATGCCGCCTTCAGGCCCCTGGGATCCATCCGGCCGTGACTGTCGACGGGTAGTACAGTCACACGCCAGCCTATCGTTGCCAGGTAGGCCATGGTTTCCTGGACCGATGCATGTTCTACTGCTGTGGTTATGGCGTGGCCTGGTTGCGCCTGATTACGGGCAAAACCTTGGAGGGCCAGGTTGTTGGCTTCGGTGCCACCGCCCGTGAAGATAATTTGGGCCGTGGTGTCCTGGAGGAGCCTAGCGCACAACTGGCGGCAGCGGCGCAGAATTCCCGCCGCAGAAGCGCCCCGGCCGTGGGGAGACGAGGGATTCCCAAACTCCTGGGCCCAATAGGGCTCCATGGCCTGCTGTACTTCGGGAAGCAGGGGTGATGTGGCGCTGTGGTCGAGATATATCTTGGTCAACATGATCACCTCACAGGATCCGCGGGTATTACCGCACAGAGCACTGTGCAACAGCGGACCACTTTGTATTATACCAAAAAGAGGTCCTGGAAGGAAGGCGCAGGAACGTTTCGGCTCTGCAATCACCCTTGCGAGGTGCTGCACACTGTGTTATACTGATTGTGAATTGAATACCATATGCAACAAGAATCCTTCGGGGCCGGGTGTAATTCCCGACCGGCGGTAACAGCCCGCGAACTGTTTCGACAGTTGATTTGGTGAAATTCCAAAGCCGACAGTGAAAGTCTGGATGGGAGAAGGATAGAGTAGTGACTCATGATCTGACCAACTCGGGACACTGTGCTTTGCCGCACAGAAGTCCGCGATTTCGGACCGTGTCTTCTGCTGTCGGCGGCTGCCGACATTGGGAATGACGCGGTGGAGTTGGTGTCATGGGTACACAGCTATCTAACGTCACGACCCGGAGAAGATGCTCCGGGTCGTTTTTTGTTGAAGTGAGGTGATGACGATGAATTTTGGCCCAGACGATGAGCGGTGGATGGCGCTCAGTCTGCAGCTGGCCGAGGAAGGACGGGGCACAACGGCTCCCAATCCGTTGGTGGGAGCGGTGGTTGTCAATGATGGCAAGCTGGTTGGACAGGGATATCATGCTCGGGCCGGCCAGGCGCATGCCGAGGTAGTGGCATTGGCTGCAGCTGGCGAGCGCGCTGCGGGCGGCGTTTTGTACGTCACTCTCGAACCATGCTGCCATTA
>PWMW01000203.1 GCA_003559095.1 Clostridiales bacterium
ACATGGCTGACAACATCGTTGAGATGGAAGACGGTATGCGGCAGGTGAAAACTGGTGAAATCACCTATGCCGTCCGGGCCACCAAAGCAGGGGATCTTGAGATTGAGGAAGAAGATATTATTGGCTTGGTGGAAGGCCGGATTGTTTCCGCAGGTGGCTCCGTACCGGATGTTACCATGAGTATTTTACAGACGATGGTTGACGAAGAAGCCTCGGTAATCAGTCTCTATACTGGGGATAACCAGGATTTTTCGGAAGCTGAGCAATTCGCCGAATTGGTGACCAATACGTTCCCCGACTGTGAAGTAGAGCTGTATCAAGGCGGACAGCCTCTGTACTACTTTATTGTTTCGGTGGAATAACAACGGAGGGAATGCAATGGCCCGAATTCATATTGTGACCGACTCAGGCAGCGATCTACCGAAGGAAGTCTGTGAACGCTTTGGCATATCTGTCGTACCGTTGAGTATCCAATTTGGAGATGACATTTACCGCGACGGTGTGGATATGCAGGTGGATGAGTTCTACCAACGGCTGCGCACCGGGGATACCCTGCCCAGCACCTGTCAACCATCCCCTGCGGATTTTGTCAAA
The DNA here is from genome assembly GCA_003559095.1 of Clostridiales bacterium. Taxonomy (GTDB): domain Bacteria; phylum Bacillota; class Limnochordia; order Darwinibacteriales; family B1SED10-159; genus SLOZ01. Next base: position 595 of record PWMW01000203.1, read on the forward strand.
GTCTATGAGTCCATAGCCCAGGCTGGGGATACCATCATCTCCGTACATCTGAGCAGCAAATTAAGCGGTACCTACCAATCCTCCGTTTTGGCTGCTAGCATGCTGCCGGACTTGGATGTTGTCAGCGTCGATACGCAATCCGCCTCCATGGGAATCGGACTGACGGCCATCGCGGCAGCCGAAGCGGTGAAGGCAGGCAAATCCAAAGAGGAAGTCATCGCCGTCACGGAACGGATCGTCGAGCAATTAGGTGTCTATTTCATGGTGGATACCTTGGAGTTCCTCAAGAAGAACGGCCGCATCGGCCGCGCTTCAGCGTTAATGGGTACTCTCCTCAACATCAAGCCCATCTTAACCCTGCAGGACGGTATCGTGACACCCTTCGAGAAGGCCCGCGGCAAAGCCAAAGCACTGAAGCGGATCACAGAGGCCATTGCACAATACAGTGAGCAGTACCCGGGTCAAGCACTGCGGTTGGGCGTAACACACTCGGATGCCCTGGCCGATGCCGAACGTATTGCCGCCGAATTCAAAGAACAGTTCCCGGTTCACGACATATTCATTGCATCCATTGGCCCCACGATTGGCGTCCATGTGGGTCCTGGAACGTTGGCTGTTCTCTTCTACCCTGTGCCAGCTTGATCTCACAAACCAGCAGACCCCCGGGCTACCCGGGGGTGCTTTTCATTGAGGTGACTGTGTGTGTTGGAGGAATCTGTGCTCAAACTTCCCGGCGTGGGCCCTCGCCGCGCAGAGCAGCTGCATGCTTTAGGTCTACTGACGATCAAAGATGTCCTTTTCAGCTACCCGCGGGATTACCGGGATTACCGCCGCGTTCTGGCACCGGACCAAGTCTCTGAGGGTGACGAATGCTTGGTGTATGGTCCACTGTATCAACTCCAGGAAAAAACACTGCCGGGCAATCGGCGCGTGGTCCAAGGACGATTGCAGGGAGAGCACGGTGCCATCACGGTTTCATGGTTTGCAGCGGGGCGGGGGCGGCGCAAAACCCATACGTTCCAGCAGCTGTCGGGACACACAGCCATCTGGGTATATGGGCGAGTAAAGCAGGGCTTTCGCGGCCGCGAGATCGCCAACGGCGATTGGTACAGTGAGCGGCCCGCAGCCGCGTTGATGCCCGTCTATCCGTTGGTACATGGCATTGCCCAGAACTTGCGTCACCGTTGGATTCGCTTTGCCCTTGAGCATGTGCATGAGGTGTATGAGTGTCTGCCGGCGCAGTATTTGCAGAAATTTATGGGGCGATCACAAGCGCTAACGACTATTCATTTTCCCAGGGATGCTCAGGAAAGGGACGCCGCCCGACGCCGTTTGGTCTTCGAAGAGTTCTTCCTGTTTCAACTGGGGCTGCGGAACGTGGAGACCATCCCCCAGTTTGTGCAGCACCAGCCCGATGGTGATTACGTCCAACGGTTATTGGACTCGCTCCCATTCCCACTGACCCCTGGTCAAAGGGAGGCCATGGCGCAGATCGCCGGCGATATGCAGCAGCCCAGGCAGATGCGCCGCCTGCTGCAGGGAGATGTGGGCTCAGGGAAGACTGTTGTGGCGTTCTATGCAGCGGCCAAGGCCGCCGATTCCCAAGGACAGACAGCCATCATGGTACCCACAGATATTTTGGCGCGGCAGATGCATGCCCGGGCTGCGGCAGCGCTCGCGCCTTTGGGCATGCAAACGGCGCTGCTGGCAGCGAGCATCTCCGCGCAAGAACGCGCCCGTGTTCAGGAAGGTTTGGCTGCGGGAACCATCGATGTGGTGGTAGGAACCCATGCCCTGTTGACCGAATCAGTCCGCTTCCAGCACTTGACCTTGGCGGTAGTGGATGAGCAGCATCGGTTTGGCGTGCGGCAGCGTTTGGCTCTCAGTGACAAAGGTCATGCCGACCTTTTGGTCATGAGTGCCACGCCGATACCTCGCTCGTTGGCCCTGACAATGTACGGGGATCTGGACACCACCATCATTCCTGACAAACCTGTGGGGCGAATGCCCGTGGACACCCGCTTAATCGATCCCCGGCGCCGAGACGATGTGTATCGCTTCATCAAAGAACGGGTTCACCGGGGTGAACAGGCTTTTGTCGTCTTTCCCCTGGTGGAAGAATCGGACAAGGTAGAGGCCCGAGCTGTCGTACAGGAAGTGGAATATCTGCGCAGGGGCCCCTTGGCTAGTATTCGTGTGGGTATCGTCCACGGAAAGATGGGCAAGGAAAAGGAGCAGGTGATGCAGGCGTTTGCCAGCGGTGAACTGGATGTTCTGGTGGCTACCACGGTGGTTGAGGTGGGAGTGAATGTTCCCAATGCCACGGTCATGGTTGTTGAGAACGCTGATCGTTTTGGCCTGGCCCAACTGCACCAACTGCGGGGGCGCGTCGGGCGCTCCGCCAAACAGGCTTTCTGTTTTTTGCTGGCGGATCCAAAATCGGAGAATGGCCGCAGTCGTCTGCAGGTGATCCGCCGCACCGAAGATGGCTTAGCCATCGCCGAAGAGGACCTGAAAATCCGCGGTCCCGGCGACTTATTGGGAGTTCGTCA
>PWMW01000149.1 GCA_003559095.1 Clostridiales bacterium
CTGTGCCGTAGATAAATTGCCGCGATTCATAGCTATCTCTCCAAGTATGAAATGCGCCGTACCAACATCATTTAAGGCCCAATAATTTCCTACTCTGGGTTCTTGCGGAAAAAAATTCAATGAAGCCTGCTGCTCCTGAGCAGTTGCTTCAAATAATTCAATAAGCCTGTTTGCATAAATCTGAGCATCTGCGTAGTTTCCATTGCCCAAACTGTTCCATGCCCGCACAATAAGATCCCTGGAAGAGTAGCTGCCAAAATCTATGTCTTGCTGTATTTCGTGAATTCTATCTTGAGCAGAGCCAGCTACTTTAATCCAGAAATCACCGGATTCATCCAGGTACTGAGCAAACTCGAAGTTGTCTATAATAAACTGATAATGTTGAATTGCCCTGTCTGTGTTGCCTTTATTATGAGCAATTTCGCCCAGAATAAAATACGCTGTGGCCACATCGTTTAAAGCCCAGGCCGGGTTCTCAAAGCCTTCTTCTTCTTCGCCGGGGAGAGGTAGAGAGGGGACGTCGCTTAAATCAGCCTGCTGCCGGTGAGCATACTCTGCATACATATCAATGAGGACCTCTATGTAAATCTCAGCGTCTTCGTAATCTTTATCGTTAAAACTGTTCCAGGCATGCCTTACAAGAGTCTCGGAAGAGAAGTCGCCGAAATCCAGGTCATGCTGTATTTCAAGACTCCTGTAGCGGGCAGAGTCAGATACTCTGATCCATAATTCCTCAGATTTATCCAAGTATTGAGCAAATCCGAAGTTATCAATGATGGTCTGATAATGTTCCAAAGCTTCTTCATCATTGCCTTTATCATGAGCAATTTCGCCCAGAATTAAATATGCTGTGGCTACATCGTTTAAAGCCCAGGCCGGGTGATCGAAATCGTCTTCTTCCTCGCCGGGGAGAGGTAGAGAGGGGACGTCGCTTAAATCAGCCTGCTGCCGGTGAGCAGTTTCTTCATACATATCAGTAAGGACGTCTATGTAAACCTCCGCATCTTCGTACTTTTCATTGTTAAAACTCTCCCAGGCTTTCTTAATGAGGTGCTCGGAAGAGAAGTCGTCGAAATCCAGGTCATGCTGTATTTCAAGACTTTTGTAGCGGGCAGATTCAGCTGCTTTTATCCATAATTCCCCGGATTTATCCAAGTATTGAGCAAATCCGAAGTTGTCAATAATGGTCTGATAATGTTCTAAAGCTTCTTCATCATTGCCTTGATCATGAGCAATTTAGCCCAGAATTAAATACGCTGTGGCTACATCGTTTAAAGCCCAGGCCGGGTGCTCGAAGCCGTCTTCTTCCTCGCCGGGGAGAGGTAGAGATGGTAAGTCGCTCAGCTCAGCCTGCTGCCGGTGAGCAGTTTCTTCATACATATCAATAAGCTCGTTTATATAAACCTGAGCGTGTTCATAGTTTGGTTCGGGGTATTGCTCAGTTTCTCCATTAAAGCTGTCCCAGGCTTGAGCAATGAGGTGCTCGGAAGAGTAGTCGCCGAAATCCACTTCCTCACTTATCTCAACCAGTCGTCCGGATGCAGCTTTGGATACCTTCCAGAAAGCCCCCTCTTCTTCATCCCATGCCTGAGCATAACCGAAATTGTCTACTACCGTCCGGTAATAACCTTCGGCAGTATTCTCGTCGAGGGCCATCTCGCCAAGGATGAAATAGGCAGTTCCCACATCGTTTAAGGCCCAGTAATCATGTTCGTCGCCTTCAGGGGCGTAATCGTCAAGTGAATCCTGCTGAGACAGAGCATCTTCTTCGTACATTTCTATTATCTTATCCAGGTAGATACGGGCGTGCTCGTGGTTGCCGTTGTTAAAGCTTTCCCAGGCCTTCTCAATGAGGTGCTCGGAAGAGTAGTCATCGAAATCGAAACCATCCCGCACTTCGAGAATCCTGTCCCTCGCGGCGGCATCTATTTTATATAAATGGTCAACACCGTCATCATCCTGATATACGGACTGAGCAAATTGATAATTGTCTACAATCGTCTGATAATGTTCCAAAGCTTCTTCATTATTTCCTTCATTGCGAGCTATTTCGCCCAGAATAAAATATGCGGTGGCCACATCGTTTAGCGCCCAAAACTCTCCATACACTTCTTCTACAGTACCCTCGGGATATTCACCGGAAGTATTCTGCTGCTGCTGAAGAGCGTCGTCTTCATATATATCAATAAGCTCGTTTATATAAACCTGAGCGTGTTCATAGTTTGGTTCGGGGTATTGCTCAGTTTCTCCATTAAAGCTGTCCCAGGCTTGAGCAATGAGATGCTCGGAAGTGTGGTCTCCGAAATCAATTACATCTTCTTCAGTTGTCTCTGCTTGGGATATATTATCTGTGCCGTTTAGCCACAGTTCAGGATTGCTTAAATCTTTCGGCTTTTTCATGGATGGTTCATTTTCCGGGGCTACACTTGGAGGCTGCATCCTGTTTTCATATCCGCGACTGATAATGGAATCTTCATTTCGCCGGGATGTCCCAAACCTTCCTTCGGTTGTGCTATATGATACTGATAATAGCAAAATAAATGCCAGTAACTTTGCCGTTAATTGTTTTAATTTCATTGATCTCTCCATTTTTTAATACTGATAGCCATCATTTAAACTTGTTTTAATACAAACATAAAATGCATATTTTCCAATAATTCTTTTTGACGTGCTGAAATTATTTGAATTTAATATATAAGCAAAGGGATTAATGACTTTCTTAGTTGCGATAATCTTAATTCTATTTTTTCTGTGCTTTCGCATATATTGAATTCTCCTGTTTACAATGACAGTTTACCTTATTTTTGTGAAAAAAATTAGAAATTAAGGTGAAATCTTTGTGAAATCTTATTATGATTAAAAAAAATTACTTTAGGGATAAAAGAAATTTATGCACTAAAAATTGATTTTAACTTAGTCTTTTGATAGTATTGCAGTATGAATAATAAACTGGAATCATTAAGACACTCGGCGTCTCATATAATGGCCCAGGCTGTTTTGAGGTTGTTTCCCGGAGCGAAACTGGGGATAGGACCGGCAATTGAGGATGGGTTTTATTATGATTTTGATCTAAAAGAAAAAATATCCGAAGGTGATTTAGATAAAATACAAAAAGAGATGTCAAAAATTTGCAGGGAAGATAA
>PWMW01000134.1 GCA_003559095.1 Clostridiales bacterium
ACGTTCACCCAACTGAACAAAGAGGACTTTCTCACAGTCCTGGAACGTTGTGCCCAAGCGGACCGTGTATTTTGGTACGGCCTTGGTGAGTCCGGTCTGTTGGCCTCTGTGGGAAATTACAAGTGTTGGCATCTGGGAATCAACTCCGCAGTGTTTGTGGAACCGGCAGGTTTTCGTTCGGCCGCAGCCATGCTCAAGCCAGATGATGTCTTGATCACTATCTCTATGTCAGGTAACGGTGACTACCTAAAGGAACCTGTGAACATGGCCAAAGAGAGAGGATTGTATTTGGTTGGCATGACATCGGACCGATTTTCCTGGCTTGCTCAGAATGTGGATACGACGCTGTATGCTGCTGCCAAGATTGTGCATGCGGGGACAGAGTTTATTGGGCTTAAGGCCGGTTTTGAAGCGTTGATTACGTCGTTGACCATCCAAGTCTGTGAGTACATTGGTACCAATCCCACCCGATACGAAGACTGAGAACTCCGGGGGGATCAAGTTAAATACGCTTTGAGCCCATCTTGGGTCGGGAAGCCATCAAAGGGGGTGCTGTACTGGACATTCGGAATTAGAGAATAGGTAAATCCATCAGGCACGCGTTGTTAGCTGCAAATCCACTAGGGAGGTAATTTCATGCTAAGACGTTCAACGTTTTGGATTGTTGTTTTGGCACTGGTATTTTCCGTTTCCGCATCACTCTCGGCCCAAGTTTACGAGGAGTGGGAAGGAGACCTGCTCATCTGGAAATGGGGCGGACCTGCACAGAGTCTGCAGGACGTCGTGGTTCCAGCCTTTGAAGAAGCACATCCCAATGTCAATGTTGAGTTCGTCAGTATGGGACACCCTGACGTTCACAGTAGATTGCTTACAGCGTTTTCCGCTGGAACTGGTGCCCCGGATGTATCTGGTCTAGAAGACACTCGTGGTGCTGCCTATGCGTCGGGTTTGGCAGATCTTACCGAGTATATGGCACCATATGCCGATAAGTTTGTGGATTATAAGCTGCGCTTCGCCAGCGATGGTGACCGCATTATCGGCGTTCCCTTTGATGGCGGACCTGTGGCGATGGTGTATCGCCGGGATACTTTCGAACGCTATGGCTATCCATCAGATCCTGCAGAGCTGGAAGAACGGATCCAGACTTGGGATGACCTGATTGAAGTCGGGAAGGATATCTACGAACAGTCCAATGGCCGGACGAAAGTGATCCACATGTCTGCCGATGCTCTAGAAAATCTCGGACGGCTGCATCAGATCATTGCTTGGTCTGCGGGCAGCGGCATTTTCGACGCAGATGGACAGGTTGTCTTGGACAACGAAGTTAATATCAAGGCTGCGCAAGTTTTGGGCCAAATCTTGGACCATGATCTCTACAACGATGCCACCGAAGCGGCCGAACTGATGACATGGCGCGATGGCACCGTAGCCACCTATGCCGTGGCCAGTTGGTTCCGGCGCCGCCTGTCCTCGTCGGTACCGGATACCGCCGGGCAGTGGGGTGTGTTCCGGCTGCCGGCGCTGTACGAAGGTGGACCTCGGGCCAGTAACAGCGGTGGTTCCATGTTCGTGATTCCGGAACAGGCCCGCGATAAGGACCTGGCATTCCGGTTCTTAGAGTTCGCACTGCTGGAAGAAGCCAACTTGCGCTCTTTCATCGAAGCAGCACCGCATCTATTCCCAGCCTACATTCCTTTCAACACGGACCCTGAATATATTGCCATGGATGCCTATGAAGAATTCTTCGGCGGCCAGAACACCAATGCGCTGTTCGCCGAGATCGCTGCAGAGGTGCCAGATTACAACTTCACTCGCCACTACTTCGAAGCTGAGAATCTGCTGAACGATTACCTGAACAATATGCGCCTGGGTCGGATGGATGCCGAACAGGCCATGACAGAGGCCGCTGCCGAGCTGCGGGAGCGCTTGGGTCAATAGACAGCTTGTCATATTGGTAGACTGCGTGCCCCTCTCCGGGGCACGCAGTAACTCTGGGAGGGTTGGCCGTGGTTGCGTTCTTTCGGGATCTTCTGCGGGATTTTCGCAGGAATCCCAACCCCTATCTATTCATAAGCCCGTTCTTTATTCTATTTCTCTTCTTCGGGTTGGTACCCATCTTCTACAGCTTTTACATGAGTTTCTTTGAGTTTGTCACATTCACGGAAATGGAGTTTGTGGGTCTCAGTAACTATGCTCGTGTTTTCCGGGATGGAGACTTTCGGCTGAGCGTCTGGAATACCATAGTCATCATGCTGGTACATGTGCCGACAAAGGTCTTTTTTGCCTTGGTCTTGGCGGTGGTTCTCAACTCGAAGCTGATCAAGTTCGCCAATTTCTTCCGGCTGTCGGTCTTCCTCCCGGTCGTGACGGCACCTGTGGTGGTGGCGTTGGTTTTTGCGATTCTGTTGGACACCAATTACGGTATTGTCAACTATGTCTTGGGGTGGTTCGGCGTGACGCCAGTGCGTTGGCTGACCGACCCTTTCTGGGCCAAGCCAGCGGTAATCATCGCTCAAACATGGCGTTGGCTGGGCCATGACATGGTAATCATGCTGGCTGGCCTGCAGGCCATTTCGAAGGATTACTACGAAGCATCCAGTATTGATGGTGCCAATGCGCTGCAGGCGTTTTGGAAGATAACGGTGCCGCTGATGTGGCCGGTTACGCTGTTCTGCATTGTGCTGTCCACTATCAATGGCCTGCAGATGTTTGACACCGTCTATGTTCTTACCGGTGGCGGCCCTGCCAAGGCTTCTTTGGTCATTGGTGTGCTGCTGTACAACAATGCCTTCCAATATTTCCGTTTCGGTTATGCCTCAGCCATGGCCTATGTCTTAGGCGCTATGATCTTCGTTCTTTCGCTTGTCCAGATGAAGTTTGCCAGTAGGAGGGCTGCCTCATGACACGCAAACGTCCAGTTCAGGTTGGGACTCTGCTGGCAGCTCACGTAGGATTGCTGATTGTAGCAGCAGTGTTCCTGTTTCCCTTTTATTGGGTGCTGCTGTCTTCCTTCCGCGAAATATGGGATATCTTTCATCTGCCTCCGGATCTGGTTCCGCGGGGGTTGAGCCTTAAGAACTATTTTGATTTGTTCAACACTGTGCCGTTGTGGAGATCGTTTTTCAACAGTAGTTTCG
>PWMW01000105.1 GCA_003559095.1 Clostridiales bacterium
GGCCAAGGCTTGGGCCGCCCGCCACACCACCTGCTGTGCCACCGACTCCCCCTTGGCAAACCCCACCAAGATATCCTCTTCTTGGCCTCCCTGCTCCTTGTAGCGCCGCTGCACATGGCGCCGCAGGACATACGTCTCGAAGCATCCTCGACGGCCGCATGGACAGAGCAAGCCGTCAGGTACTAGGGGTAGATGAGCGATTTCGCCCGCCAAACCCTGCTCACCCGTGAGCAGCATGCCGTTTTGCACAGTGCTGGCTCCAATACCATCACCCACACTGATGAACACTGCATTCTGCTGGCCCTGGGCCTGTCCCAGCCATCGTTCTCCGAGAAGGGCAGCGTTGGCGTCGTTCTCCACCAGGAGCATGGGCGGGTGGTACGCTGGCAGTAGATCCTTGACAGCCACGTTTTGCCACCCGAGGGAATCGGAGAGTACCACTGTTTGATGGTCCTCCGACACGATGCCCGAAACCGAGATACCGATCCCCAGCAGAATCGTCTGCGGCTGCATGTCCTGAGCCAAACTGCTGACGATCATGCTGCAGGCGGTGCTAACTGTGATTAAGTCGGTATTGCTGAGATTCACCGTTGCCCGAGCCCGAACGTCACCGTGCAGCGAGACAGCCATGCCTTCCACTCGCTGCCGCGTGACTTCTAGGGCAAATATGGTCAGCCGGTCCACGGCTAACTCCAACAAGATGGGGCTGCGCCCGAGAGCAGATTCTTCCTTCCCCACTTCCACCACGAAGTTTTCCTGCATGAGCTCCTTGATAATTCTGGTGATGGTGGGCGTGCTCAGAGCCGTCTCTTTGGCCAAGGCTACCCGGGACATGGGAGCCTCCTGCTGCAGCACCCGGAGTACCGTAACCCGGTTGGTTTCCTGCATACGTTTCATGTCACTAATGGTTCGGAGATGCTTCACCACCATAACCTACTTTCTATGTGCCTCTTGGCCGTGGCCTTGCTCGTGCAGATAACTCCCTGTACAGTTCGACAGCGGAAGTAAGCGGCGCCCGGAACCGCACCGCTGCAGCCGTGATATGTGGCAATCCTTATGCTCCGTGTTTCCGGACCATGGCCAGCTGGCGGCGGTTTTTCTTTGCGACTCAAAGCTCCCCGTACGGCCATCTGCGAAGTAAACCCCCAACATGAACCACCAAGTTTGACTTGAGACCGCTATCCACCGGCGTCAGGTGTCGTATGCACCATGGCAGGTACATCCTGGGCCCTGCCCTAGGCTGCGCTCGTCGGCAACGGTGAGGGCTGAGTCGTAGCGGAAAACCCGCCTCCACCCATCGCTGGGATCTGGCGTTCCCCAAAGACCCTTGGCGAAGGAGCCAACGGCCCGGATGCGGAGTCTTTTATGGGGTCCTTCGTGCTCTTTCACTTGTCCTGTTCATCAAGTTCCGAACAGCATAAATCTGCACGAAACGCCCTAAGTCCAATAATCGTCAAATCGGACAATATGTAAGCAACCATTCTCCTCCGAATACACCTTTCCTGCACCTCGTTATACATTTTTACTGTTGGGATAATTTCTTCGCTGCCATCTTTGCAGCTATGCCATGAAAGACGACCTTGGAAGGGAAATGGTTGACCTAGCGATGGTCCGAACGCTGGCAAAATCCCAGCCTGCTTCCACCACGAGCGGGGTGAGCAGGAAAACCACATCATGTGCAAGAATGGTATCACAAGGCTGCCAAAGAACGGATTGACAAAATGGGAGGTTTGGTCATGAAACGGGAGTTCAGCACCTGTCCTAGTACCTTCACTGAGACGTGGCCCGGCGAGTTTGCTAACTTCTCTTGGGGCGATTTTCTCACGGCAATTCCAGCGCCCATCTTCTTAGTTACAAGTTACAAAGCGAACGGTCAGCCCAATGCTTGTCTCCAATCTTGGTCAACCTTTGTGGGGGACGCAAGGCAGTTTCTCTGCATCCTTGGTTCCGTAGCGCGCAGCGGGCATCTTTATTCTACTCTCAAGGCAACTGGGGAATGCATTGTAAACTTCCCCAGTGTCGACATCTATGACAAATGTACCGCCACCATACATCATAACCAGTGGGATACAGACGAGATCACCGCCGCAGGGCTCACGGTGCAGGCAGGTCGGACCGTTCATGCACCGAGCATTGCGGAGTGCTTCTTGAACCTGGAATGCAAAGTTCTGTGGATGCGGGAACATTTCCCAAACAGCCGGGATCTCGTGGCCTGCCTTCAAGTTCAGCACATCGCAATGGATCCAGCTCGCTATAATGAAGACCAGCTGGGGCGCTATGGCCCCACAGGGTATATCTACAATGTGCATTCGCCGCGCAGCGCAGACACTGGCACCGTGACCCCAGATTGCCTGGGTTACATCCAACTCCACGCTGCGCCAGCAGACGATAGCGAGGAGCGATAGCCATGGCCGATACCTTCCAATGGCAGGCAGCGGACGGAGAATCCATGCATGGGCGCGTTTGGAAAACGGATCGCAAAACCAAAGGCACCGTGTGTCTAGTTCACGGTCTCGGCGAACATATTGGCCGCTATGGCCATGTAGCTAAGACCATCAATGAAGCCGGTTGGGACGTGGCCGGCTTCGATCATCGGGGTCACGGGCAATCCGGAGGCCGCCGCGGTGTGATCCCCAGCTACGGATCTTTGCTGGATGATGTGCGCCTCTTTATGGTCCGGCAGCGCCAGGGCGCCCACCAGCAGCCGGTGGTTCTGTACGGACACAGTATGGGCGGTAATCTTGTCCTCAACTATCTGCTGCAGCAGCCCCAGGCCGATCTACCCCATAAAGCAGTGGTAACCAGCCCTGCTCTGCACCTGCCCATACCCAACGCCCAGCAGGCCATCATGCCTTGGGCCGCCAAGCTGCTGCCCCATGTGACCATCAAAAACGGCATACCAGCCAGCAAACTCAGTCGCGATCCAGCTGTGGTCAAGGCATACAACGAAGATCCATTGGTCCACGACCGCATTTCCTTCCTCTTGGCCCATGGCCTCGTTCAGTTCGGCAGTTATGCCATCCAGCGGGGCGCGCAGATCCCTGTACCCACTCTGCTTCTCCACGGTCGAGATGATGCAGTCTGCCTGATCAGTGGATCGGAGGCGCTGGCAGCATCGTCAACAAACGTCAGCCTCAAAGCCTTTGATGCTGGTTTCCACGAGCTGCACAATGATGACGACAAAGAGGAGGTTCTGCGCACGGTCGCGCAGTGGATCAATACGTGAAGCAGCCAACATTCGCCGATGCAAACAGACAGCGACGCCTATGACATCCCAAGGCGTCGCTGTTCATTCTCTCTGCTTTCGTCGTGCCATCTAAGCCGGCCTGCGGCCCTGGGCATCGCGCCTGTCCGGCGGAAACCGTCCGGGTATCCAATGGGTCAGACGCACGACAGCCCCGGCCCGTACGTTAGAGGCTGCCTAAAATACAACCATGCTTTTGCCTTTAAGATGGCCTGCAGCAAAATCTGCCAAAGCAGCAGGCACGGCATCCAAGGTCAGCCGCCGGGTGATTAACGGTTTCACATCAATACTGCCGGCTTCAAGCAGGGCCGATGCCTCCGGAAAGGTCTTCTTGAGGGCAAAGGAGCCCAGGATCGTCAGATCTCGGCGGAAAATTTCGTAGGGGTTCACAGACATGCTGCTATCCTGTGGGCAAACGCCGAACACCAAGAGCGTACCTCCGGAGCGCACCCAAGGCAGAAGGGACTCCACCACAGAAGGGATACCCGTGCAGTCGATGACTAACTGAAACCCGTCAGGGAACTCCTGACCAAGCGCCTCACGCCCCTCAGGACTGTTCTCCACACAGTGCGTAGCGCCTAGGGACTTGGCCAATGCCAGCGGTTCCGAAGCTGTATCCAGAACAGCTATGGCCGCAGCGCCATTCATCTTGGCCAGCTGCACGTGCAGCAGACCGATGGCCCCGGCCCCCACTACCAGAACATTGGAGCCCATGGGCGGGCGAGCCCGCTTCTGACCGTAAACCACACAAGCCAGCGGTTCGATGAAGGCCGCTTCTACAAAGGGAATGTCCCCGATGGGAAAGACGTTCTGCTGGGGTACTGCCACGTACTGAGCCAAGGCGCCGTGGCGAGTCACACCCACGGCCTGGAAATTTTCGCAGAAGTTCTCCATGGATTCCTGGCAAAAACTGCAGTATCCACAGGCAATATTGGGATCGGCCGTCACGCGGTCGCCGGCATGGAACCGTTTTACATTTTTGCCCACTGCCCAGACCACGCCGGCGAACTCATGCCCCGGGACCAGCGGAAACTCCCCAAAATACTCGCCTGCGAAGATGTGGGCGTCGGTGCCGCAGAGCCCTGCTGCCTTCACCTCCAGGATCACTTCATCGTCTTTGGGAACCGGGACCGGCAGTTCTCGAATTTCACCTTGGCGAACACCTGTTACAACATACCCATTCATCATTGGATGGCGGCGACTCGAGCCTTGCACAAGCCGCCTTCACTCCTCTCCTTAGTTTCCACGGTTTGCAGCCTATCCTTTAACCACGGCTTTCGTCATCAGTTTCCATATCGGTTCCATAAGATCCTCCTGCAGGGCCATAACGTCCTCGATATTCTTGTAGGCCAAGCGGTATTCTTCCGCCGTATCCTTCTTTTTTATCTTGCCCAACACCACACCGCGCCGTTTGAGGTCCTGCATAACTTCCTCCGTGGAAAAACTCCGCAGAGCTTCCTTGCGGCCCATGGCGCGCCCAGCACCGTGACTGCATGAGCAAAACGAATCGGGATTGCCCAAGCCTTTGGTCACATACGAATAAGAACCCATGGCACCAGGAATCAGCCCCCACTGCCCTTTGTTCGCGGCGATGGCTCCTTTGCGGTGCACCCATACCTCTCGGCCAAAATGCTCTTCTAAGACCGCATAGTTGTGATGCGCCTGAACTTCCAGCGTTACATCCATATCCAACTTTGCATACCGTTTCAGGGCGTCTGCCACCACCTGCTGGGTAATGCGCATCATTCGCTCACGGTTCTCCTTGGCAAAATCCAGACACAACTGCAGCCAACGGCGGTACCTCTGCCCATCCGAGCTGTTGGCTGGCAGGTACGCCAAGTCATAAGCGGGGGGAACTTCGTACCGTAGGTCCCCAGCCATTGCTTTCGCCCGCTGGTTGAAATGGCGGGCCGTCTTGTAGCCGAAATTACGGGAACCAGAATGTACCATAATGCCCAGTTTACCTTCTTGGTCTTCCTGCAGTTCGATGAAATGGTTGCCGCCGCCTAACGTCCCCACCTGGTAGTATCCCTCTTCCAGGTCCGGAAGGTCCCCCTTGGCCTGGACTTGCCCTTGCACCGCATCCAAGGTCCGGCACGGCTGGCGGCTTTGATGGTGTTCAAATCCTGTAGGAATCTGCCGCATAATCCCAGATACCATAGCCTGTGCCAGCGTTCCCTGGGATGTCTGCACCTCGCCCAGCACCTTAGCCGGTATATTCGTGCGAGCAAAGGCCACACCACAGCCAATATCCACTCCCACAGCATTGGGGATCAGAATATCTTCACAGGCCAACACGCCGCCGATGGGCATGCCAAAGCCACCATGGGTATCCGGCATCAGAGCCACATGCCGAAAGGCGAAGGGCAGTGACGCCAAGTTCTCAGCTTGCTGACGGCAGGTGGCATCCAACTGTTCCGGGTCCTGCAGCCAAGCAAGAATGGGAACAACCTGTTTTCGCTCATCAAACAATCGCAGCACCAAGCTCACCCTTTCATCCCGTGATCCATCGCTCCCCGCACCAACGCATTGAGCCAGCAATCATCGCTGCACTGAGCACAATCACTCTGGAATATGGCCCGCAGACCTGTCCGCAGACGGAAAGCGCACTTCCTGCAGCCAACGAAACAATGTCGGCTGTATAGTGGGGTACGTCAGATCATGCGGCAGATCCAAGGCCCCTCGGACCTCAGCAATCTCCGACTGAGGCAGGGCCACCAACTCGTGCACATGGGCGGCAAATAACCGGCCCCAACTGCGTTGACCAGCGCGTTCCACAGCATAATCACATACGGTGACCAAGTCCAGGGTCTTTGCGCCCGTTTCTTCATAAAGCTCGCGTCGGGCTGCCTGCGCCGGAGTTTCACCATCCTCCAAATGTCCGCCGGGTATTTCCCATGTGTCTCGTTCTTGATGACGAACGAACAACCACATGCCCTTGTGTTGGGCTCCCATGACTACATACTGCAGGGGACGGCCTGCGGCAACTGGCTCGCGAATAACTCGCATTTCCTATCACGTCCTCAATGAATGTCGGCAAAAACAAGCTGTATTCGTCTCTTGGATCACTTCCGTATCGCACGCCGAAATCCTCTTCCCATTACCATTCCAACAGTTCGCTGGGCTTTGGGGACATTCGCCCCTCGTAAGAAAGGATATTCAGATGGTCTTCCCGAACACCACAGCAGAGCACAGCAAAGAACTTGAGATGTTTCGGTATCGCTCGTGACGCTACCTAAGCCGACTGCCCTTGTCTGCTTCCCGGTCTTCTGCAGCAGCCGACCGCTGTGGACCATTTCTTTTCCTTTGTTTGCTTTTCTTCCGCTTCCTTTGTTTGTTCTTCTTCTGCTTCCTTTTCTTTTCTTCTGTTCCTTTTCTTTTCCTTGTTTTGCACCTGGTATCTGGGAATATTTTCCTTTTAGATGCCTTACATACCCACACCGAAAGGGGATAGACCATGAAACGTCTCATTGGCAAGACTGCCCTCGTCACCGGAGCCAGCCGCCTCCAGGGCATTGGGGCCGCCATCTGCCGCAAACTTGCTGCAGAAGGTGCCGTTGTTTACTTCACCTATTGGAAAGCCTATGATCAGACCATGCCCTGGGGCGTTGCGCCCGACGAACCAGACCGGCTGCAGCAGGAAATTCTGCAGATGGGTGTCCGGTGCTTCCGACAAGAACGCGATCTGTCCCAGCCGGGCAATATCGATGAACTTTGGCTGCAGGTATTGGACACCATAGGACCTCCAGATATCTTGGTCAATAACGCCACGTACTCAACCAATGTCTCCTATGCGGATATTACCTCGGAAGAATTGGATCGCCATTACGCGGTGAATGTCCGGGCCACACTTCTGCTCAGTGCCAACTTTGGCCGCCACTGTCCAGACAATCGAGGTGGGCGAATCATCTCCTTGACCTCGGGGCAGTCCCAAGGTCCGATGCCGAACGAAATTGCATATGTGGCCACAAAAGGCGCTATTGATGCCATGACCCTTTCCTTGGCGGCGGAGATGGCTCCGAAGCACATTACGGTCAATGCTGTCAATCCAGGACCGAACGATACCGGCTGGATGAGCGCTGCCTTAAAACAAGAGTTACTGCCGCGGTTTCCCATGGGCCGAGTGGGTCAACCCGAGGACACCGCCAATCTTGTAGCTTTTTTGGCTTCAGACGAGGCCGCATGGATAACAGGACAAGTCGTTCATTCCGAAGGCGGCTTTCTGCGCTGAGGAATCGCTTCTTTTCCTGCCTCGCCGCCTCATATTCCTGCCGGGTACGCCAAGAGTATGACGAGTGTTTCCCCTGCAATGATAGCACTGCTGCGCAGCGACACCAGACGATCAGGTAGCTTTGTCCCAGCTAGCTTCGTTGAACAACTTAGGGTTTCTGATATAGCCAAAAAGGGCTGCCCCGGAATCTTCGGGACAGCCCTTCTTCTACTCACTTACTCACTTTTCACAGCACCACTTGTTGCGGCAGTCATAGAATTAAGCTCATTGTTGACGGCACGTCCATGGACTCACCGTTCCCGGCAGAGTGTTCCCTGCCGCATTGAGCGACCGCCCTGACGGTGATTGGCTGCCGGTCCTAGGTTGGGCTCTCACCGCAGCAGCTGCGGATTCATCAGCCGAGGAACGCCTGCAGATCCTCATCCACGGAACCGATGCCCGAGATGCCAAAGTTGTTCACCAGGACATTGGCCACATTGGGCGAAAGGAACGCCGGCAGAGTGGGACCAAGGTGGATGTTCTTAACGCCCAAGTACAGCAGCGCCAAGAGGACGATGACGGCTTTTTGCTCGTACCAAGCAATGTTATATGAAATGGGCAGTTCATTCACATCGTCGAGACCCAGAACTTCCTTCAGCTTCAAAGCCACAACAGCCAAGGAGTACGAGTCGTTGCACTGACCTGCATCCAAGACACGGGGGATGCCGCCGATGTCGCCAAGCTCCAGTTTGTTGTAGCGATACTTGGCACAACCAGCTGTCAGAATAATGGTATCCTGGGGCAGTGCTTCCGCAAACTCTGTGTAATATTCGCGGTCTTTCATCCGGCCATCACAGCCTGCCATCACGAAGAAACGACGAATGGCTCCCCCCTGAACGGCTTCGACGATTTTGTCAGCTAGACTCAACACCTGGTTGTGGGCAAATCCACCCACCAAGGTACCTTCTTCGATAGCGGTAGGAGCAGGCAGCTGTTTGGCGTGTTCGATAAGTCCGGAGAAGTCTTTGCTGCCATCAGCATGGACAGGCACACGCTTCATGCCTGGGTAGCCTGTCTCTCCGGTACCATACATGCGGTCGATATATTCCTTCTTGGGTGGTGTGATGCAGTTGGTGGTCATCAGGATAACACCATTGAAGCTGGCAAACTCTTTATCCTGCTTCCACCATGAGTTCCCGTAATTGCCAACGAAGTGATCATACTTTTTGAAGGCAGGGTAGTAGTTCGCAGGCAGCATTTCGCTGTGCGTATACACATCAACACCAGTTCCTTCTGTCTGTTCCAAAAGCTGCTCCATGTCTTTGAGATCATGGCCGCTGATGAGGATGGCCGGGTTGCTGCGTACACCAAGGTTCACCTCGGTGATTTCTGGATTACCATAGGACGTGGTGTTGGCCTCATCAAGCAGTGCCATGGCCTCCACGCCGAACTTACCCGTTTCCAGCACGAGAGCGGTCAGCTCGTCTGCACTAAGCGAATCATCCAACGTGGCAGCCAACGCGTCGCCCATAAAGCCTGTAACTTCCGTTTTGTTGTAGCCCAAATTCCGTGCATGACTGTGGTACGCGGCCATACCCTTCAGACCATAGATAACAAGCTCACGCAGGGAACGGACATCTTCATTCTCGGTCTGCAGAATACCAACGACCATCGCTTTGGCAGCCATGCCAGCTTCATCGGCCTCATGCCACACGGCAGCATCATGCTCCGGTAGATCAGCGCCAGCGTTCTCCAGTTCCTGCCGCAGTGCATCCCGCAGAGCCAAGCCTGTATTAACACGTTCTACGAAATCATCATGATCGAAATTAGCATTGGTGATAGTCGCAAACAAACTGGCTTCGATAAACTCCGCAGCGGCACTGGCATCAATGTCGTGCTTGCGGCCTTCGATCATGTGCAGAGCCACGCCTTTGGCAGCGTAGATCAACAGATCCTGCATATTGGCCACGTCGGTATCCTTACCGCAGACACCTCGGACTGTACAAGCTACACCCTTTGCTGCTTCTTGACACTGAAAACAAAACATGCTCACAAAAATCCCTCCAGATCGTAGTATAGATCATATTACGTTGGATCACATCACGTTGGATCACATCACGTTGGATGGTATTACGTTGGATCGCTTCACCTTCGTAGTAACGCGGCAGCTTCATGGTCCCCGTCCCGATGGTAACCCATCCGATACCCCATCCAACAACACCTTTGCCAGAACCGTGCAGCCTCATAGTTTCGGCAGCCACCGCTAACTTCCCCGAAGCTTCCTCACTGCTTCGATACTCCTACCAAACCTCGCTGCCATTGAGTTCAACCACAACTTCCTCCACCGGCACAGTGGTCCCTGACATCCGCACAGCCTGCCGGGCCAACTGGGTCAAACCGCTGCAGCACGGGACCACCATGCGCAGAATCGTCAACGATTGGATCTCCTGGTAAGCCAGTATCTGAGCCAACTTCTCCACATACCCGCTGGGATCATCCAACTTCGGGCAGGCAATGGCCAGGGTACGGCCTTCCAGATACTGTTCATGAAAACCAGCACAGGCGTAGGCTGTACAATCAGCGGCCAGCAGGAGATGGGAACCCTTGAGATAGTCTGCCTGTGGGTTCAACAGATGCAGCTGCACCGGCCACTGCCGCAGTTGGGAAGACCGAAAACCATCCTGTGCTGCGCCTATGGCAGAGCCCAAAGCAGTGTTTGCCGCGGCCTGCTTTGGCTCGGGATTCAAGCTCATACTGCGCATCCCGGGACAACCGCCGCTTATGGGTTCTTGACGCTGGGCTGCAATCTCAGCCATCCGTGCCTGCACTGCCACTTCATCGAAGGGATCGGCATCCCGCTCAACGATCTGGATGGCTCCAGTGGGGCATGCCGGCAGGCAGTCTCCCAGACCGTCACAATATATGTCACTGATGAGTTTTGCTCTACCATTCACCATGGCGATGGCTCCCTCGTGGCAGGCAGTAACGCACAGCTCACAGCCATTGCACAGCGCCTCGTCGATAGATACTATTTTGCGCTTCATCCAATACTCACTCCCTATTTGACAACTCCATAGTGAGTATAGTACATTTTAGCCAGTAACATGGTAACATATGTTACTCATTAAAGATATTTTTGGAGGCAGCTATGAAGTGCTACCTATCATCACTGCAGAAGTGCACCTTTTTTCGCAAGCGAACTGGGGAAGAGATTCTCGATCTGCTGCGGGATCTTAACGTAACACCACTGGCTTTCACAATCGGCGACGTCATCGCGAGGCAGGGCCAACGGGCTGAGCACTTGGGTATCGTCCTGGAAGGAATGGTAGAAGTACAAAAAACCTTCCCAGAAGGGGAAGCCGTTACCATGGCTCATCTCAGTGAAGGCCAGACATTCGGCGAAGCGGTGCTGTTCGCCAAAGAACAGTATTACCCGGGCTCCATCCTGCCCGCCAGCGGACAATGTATTGTGCTGATGATCCCCCGCAGCGAGCTTCTACAGCTGTTTCAGCGGGACGAACAGATCCTAACGCGGTTCATCGAGAACATCTCTAACCGAGTGGTAATGCTGGCCAAACGCATCGAGATCCTATCCCTCAGCTCCATCCGCCAAAAGATTCTTTACTTTTTGGCCAAAGAGGCCAAACAACAGCAGAGCCTCTCGGTGAAGTTGCCCTTCACCAAACGCCGCTGGAGCGAGCATCTCGGTATTCCTCGGCCCTCGCTATCGCGAGAACTACAGCGGATGCAGGATGACGGCATCCTTGCTTTCGACCGAACCCACATCCACGTCAAAGATGCCAGCTACCTGCAGACTTTGAGCGATTAAGTGGAGCGATTAAGTGCCATGTGGTCTTTTCGTTCATCGGCCGCATGTCTTCCGTGCTTTCCATGTTTTCCGTATTTCCATTTTTTCCCACATACCTGGTTCCTGGAAAATAATGGTCACGCGGAGCGTATGCTCAACACCGTCCTCAGATACGAAATCGGGACGCGCCAAACAGCGCAACCTGCTTCAGCCCCAAAGTCGCGCCCACTATCCACCTGCTAATTCCCTGCAACACTGTACCAGTATCCCAGTATACCACGGCTTTTGCAGCCCGCAGAACACATTTCAGAACACAAGGACCCCAAAAAGAACCCTTGAACCCGCCAAAATTGGAGCTAGCAGCCCTGTTTCATAGAGAGCAATACGTGGTTTACGATCGAGTGCGAAACGCCGCTTATCAGGCGTTTCTCCGAGGAGGCCCGCAAATGTTGGGCGTGGAAACACGTCTGTGCAACAGGCCTGCTAGAACACCCTACTCTACCCTAGAACACCCGGAGGAACGCATTCAAGTTCACCCAGACGTTATCATCATCATAGATGCTGTAATGATCCCCATCTTCGATGCGCTGTACGTACACGGTGCTGGGAATGGTGCCCAAGATCGCCTCACTGCGTTCCGGTCGGATGACAGTATCCTGCATCCCGATGACAGCCCAGACCGGCACCTGCACAGCAGCCGCTTCGGCGGCTATGTCGAAATCTTGGCGAAAGATGTACTCGGTGGGCAGCAGCGGCACTAGATCCTTCGTCACGCCGCCCACAATCGTATCGTAGGGTGAAAATACCACAACCCCTGCGGCCGGCCGCTTGGCTGCCGTATAAAGAGCTATGCCGCTGCCCAAGCTGCCGCCCATGGTCACAATCCGCTCTGCGTTGACGTCCTCGCGCTGGCTCAAAAGATCAAACACTGTCAGCGCATCATTCAGCAGCCTTTCAGCGCTGGGCTTGCCTTCACTGAGGCCATACCCGCGATAATTCACGATAGCCGTAGACCATCTCTGCAGCCGGTCTGCCATATCTACA
>PWMW01000359.1 GCA_003559095.1 Clostridiales bacterium
CCGATACCGCTCATGAGGATACACGAGGTTCTCCACGGCCACTCGCAGCCGCGGCGCGTAATCCGCCAGTTCCTGAAGGGCCCGGACACAACGATCATGTCCCGCCGCCAACGCCTCTTCCATTCTGGGTGACGCTGCCTGGAAATCCGCTTGGTTCCAGGGGCCGTCTGGGAGTCCCAAGATACTCATGACTGGATGAACCACCACCAAAGAAGCGCCGAGCTGTTGGGCAAAATCCAGACACTCCTTGAACTGGGTCAACGCAGTGCGCCGAACAGTGCGGTTCAAGCTGGATAGATTCACATCCACCAAGGGACCGTGGACGGTAAAACCCGCTCCAGCCTGTTTTAGGTACTGCACCCGCTGTAGATAATCGTAGGTCTGCCATGTATCCAGGTAGGGTTGGACATAGGACACTTCAACGCCAGCAAACCCTGATGCCAAGAATGCCTCGGCATCGGCTGGACCTATCTGCTCACCCATGAGCGGCGAAAACTCCATTTTGGCGAAATACTGCACACAGCATCCCTCCTCTCAACATCATCGGTCTTAGCAGGAACTCCGTTAAGCTGTTCCTGGGTCCACAATAAACGGGCGATCTTCCCTGCGGCAGAGGCGTTGGATTAGGTAACGTCCAGTGAGCATGCTTCCGGGCAGTCCGGACATAGAATCAAACCACTGACCCACCATATACAAGCCTGAAAGATCGGGATGCTGCCACGGCAGTTGGACTGGTTCTTCCTTGGGTCCTATGGTCCAGCCCATATAACTACCGTGCCAAACATTGGTATACCGCTGGTATGTCAACGGTGTGGCGACATCGACCATTTCCACACGGCCGCTAACCTGCGGAAACCGTTTCTCCAGTTGTTCTTGTGTAATGGTGGCCAGCTGCTCTTTAGCCGCCTGGTAGGCAGCAGAATCCTGGGCTAATGCTTCCCAATGCACATAGTCGGCAAAAATCGTACTTATCACCAGGGATTTCCCCGGTGGCTGCAGGTCCGAGTCGTAGCAGTAATGCCGAAAGTTCATATTCTTGTTCTCCAAGCCCGCCAAGTTCACGGGTTGTGGCAGCCGCAGATACAGTGTATGCGGTTCACTCCGTAGGTCGGCATTGACGCCGAAAGACACCTGGCAGGAGGTGAATGTGTCCAAATGGCGAAAGTTCCGGTCCATGCCCGCCGGTGTATGTTCGTCAGCCAACAAATGACGGAATAAATGGTTGGCATCGACACTGGCCACCACGGAATCCGCGGGAACTGTAGTTCCGTCCTGCAGCTTTACACCCACGGCCCGATCGGCTTCGATCACAATGGACTCCACCGGTTGGCCCAGATGCAGTTGGCCGCCAACCGCTTCATACCTAGTGGCCATATCTGCTGCCAACTGCAGCGCTCCTCCCTTGGGAAAGCCAACATCCCCATTGTGCAGAGCAGCCAAGGTGGCTAACAGGGCCAGCATGCTGTACTCACCTGGAATGAATCGAGTCAGCAGCCGCCGGAGCCAGGTGTTCTGGAACCGCGAGCAGTATTCTTCTACAGTTCGCGCCTGGTATTTGCGCATCGGCCGCACGAAGGAACGCATCGACCACAGTGCCTGCAGGCCCTCTTTCCACCCGAAGAGATCACGAGGTTGATCGATGGGCATATCCAAGGTTGCAAAGGTTCTAGCATCAGCCAGCATCTGCTTGACCCGCACCGCATCTTCAGGAGCGTGGACCAATAGCTCGTCCTCGAGTCGCTCTAAGTTGCTGTACCACACCAGACGAGTGTCACCATCTTCCAAATGGTAAAACTCTTCAAATGGATAGGCATCGATGAGATCCACGCCCACAGCCTTCCAAGCGCGAAAAAACGCAGAGTCCGGTTGGGTTCCTAGAAGCCAATGGATACAGCCTTCCACGGTGTACCCTTGACGCTCCCAGCCAGTACACAGCCCACCCGGCACGTTGTTCTTCTCAAAGATTGCCGTCTCGTAACCATTGATCTGAGCAAAGATTCCTGCCGCCAACCCCGAAACTCCGCCACCGACAATGATCATACGTTCACCCATTTTACATCTCCTTCGCAATACCGAACACTACACCACGTCTCAACGTACTGTGGCAACTCCCATGGATTCCAGCGTTAGGCGCAGCCCTTCGTTCAGTGATACTTCGGCAGTCCATCCCAGCTCGCTGCGGGCTTTGTCCACATTGAAGTAACTGTGAAGAATATCTCCAGCCCGCGCCGTCTGGTAAGCGACGGGCAAGTCCATGCCCGTAACGGCTGTCATGGTCTCATAGATGTCCAGAACGCTGGTGGCTTTTCCCGTGCCAATGTTATATACTTGCCCACTGCCGCAGGTGAGTGCCGCCGCATTGGCCTTAGCGACATCCTTGACGAAAACAAAATCCCGCGTTTGCGCGCCGTCACCAAAGATTATCGGCGGGTGACCTTTGACAAAGCACTGGGCAAAGATGGATACCACACCACCCTCTCCGGTTTTCCCTTGGCCGGGCCCGTATACATTGGCGTACCGCAGAACGGTATAATCCACGCCATAGAGTTCCTTGAAGGCCGCCGCATAGTGCTCCGGAGTGTGTTTAGAGATGCCGTAAAAGGACAGCGGTGCCACTGGATGGTGCTCGTCGACGCCTAAATACTGCGGCTCACCAAACACCGCTGCCGATGAAGCATAGACCACCTTTTGCACCCCGGCGTCCCGAGCTGCCTCCAACACAGCTAGGGTACCGAGAATGTTGACTTCGGCATCTCGGCGCGGTTCGGCAATGGACGTCTGAACGTCAATCTGGGCGGCCAAATGAACAATAAAGCAGGGATCCACCTGACAAACCCAAGCCGAAAACGCCTGGTCAAGGATGTCCATTTCTCTAAAAGGCACCTCATCTGGAACGTTCGCTCGCAGGCCGGTACTGAGATTGTCCACCACCACCGGTTCGTAACCCTGTGCTGCCAGTTCCTGAACCACGTGGGTGCCGATAAATCCGGCGCCTCCCGTTACGAGGACCCGCTTGGAATCCTTAACTCCCCTGCCTTGTTCCTTGGTGACCTCGTTTCTTGTCGCAGCTTGGCCGACGACACCACTGTCGACGGCATCGGCGCCGTTCGTCATTGTATGTTTGCAGTCTTTGCC
>PWMW01000183.1 GCA_003559095.1 Clostridiales bacterium
AACCCCACCGCCGGGTAGAAGCTGTGGTTCATGGAGGCAGCCCTCATCACGGCATCATAGAACTCTCGCTGCTTGTGACGGAACTTTTCCACTTCGTTGGTCTCGCGGCCAAAAGCCTTAACAACACGGATACCCGGCAGCGTATCACCGAGAATGGCATTCAATTCCGCCGCTCGGCGATGGACACGGTGCCACACCTTCCGAATCGCTTTGTTGAAATAGACAGTGATGACCAGGACCAAGGGTATGGGCATCAAGGCGATAAAGGCCAGACGAACATTGGTGGCGAAGAGCATCACCACAATGACAATGACCATGAAAAACTGCACAATGACGTCCTGCATGCCCTGGGCCAAAAAGTTCTGGAGGCGGTTAACATCCCCAATGACCCGAGACATAATGGCGCCGGTCTGCCGCTTGTCAAAAAAGGTAATGGACAACCGCTGCAGATGATCGTAAAGATGGGTACGCAGATCAAAAAGAACACTCTGCCCCAACTTGGCGGTCAGGTAGCCACGACCGCCGTTAAAGATGGAGCTGAGGGCAAAGGCCACGATCAGGCCCAAGACCACCCAGACCAGCAAGTCTGCCTGCTGTTTGGTGATGACCTCATCCACCAAGATCTTCGTCAGCAGCTGCGGCAGCAGTTGGAACACCGTGCCCAAAGCCGATAGCACCAGGGCAATAATGGCCAATGTCTTGTAGGGTTTGATGTAGAAGACAAGCCGACCCAATGTTTGTTTTTTGTCAATACACGCTGGACAGACCCGCATGTGACCTGGTATAGCCTTGCCACAGCGCATACAGCGGTTGATCTCCATGTTCTCGCCGGACGCCAAAACTACATCACTGTGAATACCGTATTCCTGGCTGAAGCGCTCCACCATCCGGCTGACATCGTCAGAATGACTGCGAGAAAAGCGCAGGATATCCATGACATGGTCCTGCACAGAAACCTCCACAACCCCGTTACCGTAGAGATGGCGAATCCGGATGGCCGCCAGATCATCCAACAGCAGATCCCGGACTACTGCACCCCTTTCGGGTTCCACGACAAACAAACGACGGCCATTCACTAGCAGCCAGCATGAACCAAAAAAGCCATCCAGCGTCAGATCGCTCTCCTGAACCATGGTTATGCTGTCCAAAGAAACGTCGGAACGTTCTCGGTTCAGGATTCGGATGACATCATCAGGCAGCTGCTGGCGCATGTCCACATCGGCATCATCACTCATGTTCGTTCCTCCCTTACTCCACATGTCCCTTTATTCTACTAAGAATTGGTTCGCTAGGCAAACCCGAAGAACCTTCGCCGCCCGAAGAATTCTGGCTTACACAGAAAGGACATCCGTTTAGTGCCGTCAAAGTACTATATGCGCCGTTTTGGTTGCCTTTTCGAGCTGACGTTGAAAATGGTCTTAAGTTTTTTCTTTTTTCGGCAGGATTGGCGTCCAACAGGTCGAACATTAACCTTTGGCAATACGGTGTGAATACTTCGAAAATGGAAACAAGAAGCGTTATCCGTCAGTTTTGCAGGAAAGGGTGAATCTGGTGAAGCACATCAAAGCCATTTGGACATACATGCAGGGCAATCGAATGCTTTATTTGGGAGCCATTCTCAGCGTCGGCTTAGCGGCCTTTTTTACATTATTGGGCCCTCTGGTCATCCGCATTACCATTGACTCGATTATCGGATCAGAGCCAATGGATGTGCCGGCTTGGCTGGAACATGCCATTTTGCGGCTGGGAAGTCTAGAGCAGCTGCGCAGCCAGCTCTGGATTCCAGGAATAGCTCTCATGGTACTTGCCGTACTGCGAGGGCTGTTTCTTTTTTTGCGGGGAAAGCTCTCGGCGCAGGCGGCCGAATCCATGGCCAAGGGTCTGCGGGAGCGGCTGTATGATCATCTGCAGCATCTCACGTATGCCTACCACACGCAGATAGAAACGGGCGACCTCATTCAGCGCTGTACGTCGGACCTGGAAAACCTGCGGCGATTTCTGGCCATGCAGTTCGTGGAGGTGGGTAATGCGATCTTCATGATCGCGCTCGTACTGGCCATTATGCTGCGTCTCCACGTTCCCATGACCATGGTGGCCATGGCTGTGGTACCGATTATCTTCTTCTTTGCTTTTTTCTTTTTCCTCAAAATTCGCGACGCCTTCCGTATCTCCGATGAGGCTGAAGCCAGCATGTCGACGATGCTGCAGGAAAACCTGACCGGTGTGCGCGTTGTGCGGGCTTTCGCCAATGAGTCCCATGAAGTGGAGAAGTTCGAGAAAGTGAACAGCCACTACCGCGATGTAACGTACAGGCTGATCAAGCTCAACGCTGTCTATTGGTCGTTATCGGATCTGTTGTGTCTATTCCAGATCGGGTTGGTCCTGGTGGTCGGCGTGTTCTGGACCGCCAACGGTGTTATTACCTTGGGGACCCTGGTGGTCTTCACAACCTATGAAGGCATGCTGCTCTGGCCGGTCCGCCATTTGGGACGCATCTTGACAGATATGGGTAAGACTTTCGTGGCCGTCGAGCGTATGGAAGAAATTCTAGCAGAACCCCGGGAAGTCATGAGCGAACGCGGGGACAAGCCCCCTATGGATGGCCCCATCGCCTTCCGCAGCGTTCATTTCAGCTATGATGATGCGCCGACGGTGCCCGTCTTAGAAGATATTTCCTTTGACGTGGAACCGGGCGAAACGGTAGCGGTCCTGGGCCACACAGGTTCGGGCAAGAGTTCGCTGGTGCACCTTCTGGCCCGTCTCTACGAGTACACGGCAGGCACCATCACCATCGGTGGGCGGGAGCTCAAGTCCATTGATCGCAGCTGGGTACGGCAGAATGTCGGTCTGGTCATGCAGGAACCTTTCCTATTCGCCAGGTCTATTGGGGAGAACATTGCCTTGGCCAAACCCAACGCTACCCAAGATGAGGTGGAGGCAGCAGCCAAAGCAGCTGCCGTCCATGATGTCATTCTGGAATTCGACAAAGGCTATGACACCATCGTGGGTGAACGGGGCGTATCCCTGTCTGGCGGTCAGCGGCAGCGGGTGGCCATTGCCCGCACGCTGCTCTCCAACCATCCCATTCTGGTCTTCGACGATTCGCTGAGTGCGGTGGACACGGAGACCGACGCTGCCATTCGCCATGCCCTCAGCCACCGCGCCAAGGATCGCACCACGTTCATCATTACACACCGCATTGCCAGTATTCTTGATGCCGATCGCATCCTCGTCCTGGATCATGGACGCATTGTCCAACAAGGAACCCACGACGAGTTGGTAAACCAGCCCGGTCTCTACCGGCGCACTTGGGAAATCCAGAGTGCCGTTAAGGAGGACACACCGGCCTGAAAAAAGCGAGGTAATTGCCATGAGTACGATACTGAAAGAACAGGAATATGAAAATAGGTTCGACTGGAAGCTGTGGCGCCAGATTCTCCGCTATGCCAAGCCCTTCCGCAAGCAGCTGATCCTGCTGGGAGTTGTTATGGTGGCGGTGGCCGGTGTTGATGCCACATTTCCCTATCTGACAAAAGTCGCCATTGATGAGTTCGTCGTTCCTGGAACCACGGAAGGTCTCGTACCCTTCATCCTGCTGTACGGAGGTTTAATCCTGCTGCAGGGGTTCAATGTCTGGTCCCTCATCACCTTAGCCGGTAAGATTGAGATGGGGTTGACCTACCGAATCCGGCGGGCCGGATTCCAGCGACTCCAAGAACTGTCCCTAGACTACTACGATACCAAAGCTGTGGGCTGGCTCTTGACCCGCATGACCTCGGATACCATGCGGCTGGGCGAAGTGATTTCGTGGGGCTTAGTGGACATTATCTGGGGATTTACCATGATGACAGCGGTCATGGTAGTCATGTTCAGCCTCAACTGGCAGTTGGCTCTGATTACCTTTTCCGTACTGCCCGTACTCTTTGCCGTTAGTATCTTTTTCCAGACCAGGATCTTAGCGGCATTCCGGGTTGTGCGCCGCATCAACTCCCGCATTACGGGCGCCTTCAACGAAGGTATCAGCGGTGCTAAAACCACAAAACTGCTGAATCGAGAAGGCAAGAATCTCGAGGAGTTCGGTGAAACTACAGAGAACATGCGCCGCTCTTCGGTCCGGGCCGCCATCCTCTCGTCACTGTACATGCCCGTGGCCTTGACCCTGGGTACAGCCGGAACCGCTCTGGCAGTATGGGGCGGTGGCAGCGGCGTCATTGGCGGCACCATCACCTACGGTGTCTTGGTCGCCTTCATCGCTTACACCATTCAGTTCTTTGAACCTGTCCGGGAGTTGGCAAGAATCTTCGCCGAACTGCAGTCGGCCCACGCTTCGGCCGAGCGCGTCATGTCCATGATCGATACGGAACCCACCGTCCAGGACCGTCTTGATGTCATCGCAAAGTATGGCGATAGCTTCCAACCAAAGCCCCACACGTGGCCAGCCATTGGGGGCCGGATCACGTTCGAGAACGTCTGGTTCTCGTATAACCCGGAGGAACCGGTGCTGGAAGACTTCAATCTGGAGGTGCAAGCGGGTGAAACCATCGCCTTAGTGGGCGAAACGGGCTCCGGGAAGAGCACTATCATTAACCTGGCCTGCCGCTTCTACGAGCCGACCCAGGGCCGCATCCTCATCGACGGTGTGGACTATCGCGAGCGCCCCCAAGCTTGGCTCCATTCCAACCTCGGCTATGTGCTCCAGAGTCCCCATCTTTTCTCTGGTTCCATACGGGACAATATCCGTTACGGAAAACTGGATGCTGATGAAGAAGCCATTCGTGCCGCCGCCAAACTGGTCAACGCCCATGAGTTCATCAACCGCATGCCCAAAGGCTATGATTCGCCGGTGGGTGAAGGCGGCAACCTACTGTCCACGGGTCAAAAGCAGCTCATATCCTTTGCCCGGGCCGTCTTGGCGGATCCGCGCATCTTCGTTCTGGATGAGGCCACATCTTCCATCGATACCGAGACTGAACAACTGATCCAAAATGCAATCCAGAACGTCCTAGAAGGGCGGACCAGCTTCATCGTTGCCCACCGTCTTTCCACGATCCGTAAGGCCGATCGTATCCTCGTAGTCCGCCAAGGGCGGGTGCGAGAAGAAGGGTCCCACGATGAACTTATGGAACTTAAGGGGTATTACTACCGTCTCTATACGAACCAGTTCATCGAGGAAGAAACAGCGCGGCGGGTGGCCAGCCTGTAGGAGCCCGCCGTGGACCGATAGTTTGGGAGGTGCTGTGATGCAGTTGTACCAAGTGGATTCCTTCACAGACGAAGCTTTTCGCGGCAACCCGGCGGCGGTTGTTGTGTTGGATGACCATAAGGATGATGCCTGGTTGCAACATCTGGCGGCTGAGATGAACTTGTCCGAGACAGCCTTTGTCAGCTGCAGCGACGAAGGAGTCCAGCTGCGCTGGTTCACACCTCGTGAGGAAGTGAAGCTCTGCGGCCACGCCACACTAGCCGCCGCCTTCGTGCTGTTTGAAACTGGTATGTTTCCGAAAGACCAGAATATCTCGTTCCAAAGCCGCAGTGGCCTGCTGCAGGCCAGCTGGCGACAGGGAAAGATCAGCTTGGACTTCCCCGTAGATCGGCCTCAACCGGCCCAGGCCCCGCCATTGGTGCTGGAGGCGTTGGGTGCGGAGCCGCTGTACGTTGGAACGACGCGGGTAGAGTATCTGATGGAACTGGATTCGGAAACCGCCGTTCGGGGACTCCAGCCGCAGATGGAACGGTTGGCCTTGGCCAGCCGTCGGGGCATCATCGCCACAGCACGCTCCGCTAAGCCCGAATATGACTTTGTTTCCCGCTTCTTTGCCCCGTCCATCGGCATTCCGGAGGATCCGGTGACGGGCTCAGCCCACTGCTCCCTAGCACCCTATTGGCAGTCCCGTTTGGGTAAGACAACCTTCCGCGCGTATCAAGCCTCCCGGCGCGGCGGTGCGCTCGATGTTCAACTGGCTGACGAGCGCGTCATCCTCAGCGGCCAGGCTGTGCTGGTGTTCAGTGCCAACCTGCATGTCTAGAGCAATGCCTCGCCAAGGGCCCCTGCTGGTATTTCACCAGTGGGGGCCCTTTTTGGCTTCTTACACCAAACTTACAGATAACGCAAGCGAGTCGGACGCCGCTTGCGGTGGTATAATTTAGGAAGTGGACTGTTATCCTATGCACAATCACCGTTGGGCAGACCATGGGGTGACAGCGCAGAAGTCCATCAATACGAGGGAGTTGAAGAAATGCTGCAGGACTTTAAGAAGTTCGTTATGCGGGGCAACGTTGTGGATTTGGCAGTGGCTGTCATCCTTGGGGGAGCATTCGGTCGGATTGTTAGTTCGTTCGTCAATGACGTCATCATGCCGCTGTTAGGTTTGGTCTTGGGACGGGTCAACTTCACCACCCTGCGCTGGGTTATTAAGGAAGCGCAGGGCGATGCTCCTGAACTGGCCATTCTGTACGGCCAGTTTCTGCAGAACGTCGTAGATTTCCTCATCATCGCCTTCTCTATTTTCCTGATGATCCGGCTGTTGGAGAAGGCGCGTCGCAAGCCAGAGGCTGCGCCGCCTGTTCCAGCTGCTCCTCCCGCAGACATTCAACTACTCACGGAGATCCGCGATCTGCTGAAGAAGTGATCTCCCTGCAGCGCTGGCAGTGCATGGGTTTTATCTTCCCCTACGGCGAATATTGCGCAGCGATGACGAAAAAAAGCACCCACCGGTGGGTGCTTTTTATATGGGAATCATTTCCATATACCAGGTAACAACTGCCAAATTGGTGAACATTGAACAAATCCACTCCGCTGGGACCACCCGGATTCAATCCCAGAAAAAGTCAAGGATCTCGATGGCGGCTTGGTCCACATCCACCAATAACGCAAACCACTGGTCATAGGGCGGCATGTAGCTCAGTTCCCGGCTCACGAACTGGCTGCGGCCATCGGGGTAATACACCGTCACCACGGCGGTTACCGGAGTCCCGGTATCCGGTCCGAACAGATACGGAGACACCACATAACGGCCCGTTGAGTAGTCGCCCACCGCATAGCGCCGAAAGACGAACCATTCCTCCCCCTCATTGCCGTCGGTTATGTCTGGTGACTCCCCAATAAAGGCAGCGCTGTTGATGTAGTCAAAGTCCTCGGACCAGATCTCCAGATCCAGGTCATAGGCGCCTTTCCAGCTGAGCACCACAGCCAGCTCACCGAGGGTATGGTCATACCATGGGGATTCCACATGGTCGCCGAAGGCGTCCAGGACGCTTACCGTCCCTGCATCCACGTCCACTTCCACAGCCCACCACTGATCGTACGGCGGCCAGTAACTGAGCGTCTCGCTGAAGACGTGTTCTTGACCATCCGGGAGAACCACGGTGAGTACTGCCGTTACCTCTGCTGCTGTTTCTGGGCCAGCGAAGTACGGCGATACCACATAACGGCCGCCGCTGAAATCTTGGTGACCGTAGTCTTGAAAGATGAACCATTCCCGACCGCCAGTGTGTGCATCGGGAGATTGCCCCAACCAGGATGCATCCCCCATGTAAGCTCGCTCCTGCGACCAGATCTCCAGATCCAGGTCATACGGTCCGTCCCACTCCAAGAGGACACCCAGTTCACCCAGTTTCGGAGCGAACTGACGCTGTCGATCAGCCAGCATCATATGCAGCATATCTACGGGAATGGCAAAATTGAGGTTTTGGCCTTCGATGAACATAAAGGCGTGAATACCCACAACTTCCCCCTGTAGATTCAGCAGCGGTCCGCCGCTGCTCCCCTCTGAGATGGCAGCGGTGGTCTGGATCACAGGTACATAGAGTTCCGGCATCCATAACTCCGCACCGGGACGCCGTGAACTGATAATCCCCGTGGAAATAGTTCCCCGCAGGCCTTGGGGATCACCCGCAGCCACCACCGTCTCGCCGATGCGCACAGTATCTGCCGATGGGGCCAGCGGCAGGGTGGCTAGACCCGCAGCCTCCACCTGCAGCAAAGCTAAGTCCCAAGCCTTGTGGATTCCTACCAGCTCTGCGGAACGATGGGTCGTTCCACCCACCGTGACCGCGATGCGATCGGCCCCAGCAACAACATGATAATTGGTCACAATGAGGCCAGCGGGTGTAATGGCAAACCCAGATCCGGTACCGCAGGGCCGCTGGTCGCAAAAGATCTGAATACTGGCCAAGGCCTCCACCGCCATGGTGGATACCCGGGCCACGGCATCATCGGCCTGTACCTCAACACTGCCTACTGAGCTAAACAGCAGTACAACTACTAGAACGTAAAGCGGCCAGTGTTTCATGGTTCATTCCTCCATTCGCGGCGGTCTCTGACCGCTCAGTCCAGACCGGCAGCATGCCAGTCTGTTTAGTTGCAACATTCCCCGTCGGCCGCGGGATTCCTGCAGGTGGGCGCCGGTTGAACCGCAAACCCACTGTTTCGCAAATCCGCTGCCAAAACACAGAGCCGCCCCCAGGGGCGGCTGCAGATTCTCCATAACATCTGGGCTCGAGAATTCCAGTTCCAGAGAACAGACAACAGACCCCAGACACCATCAGCCCTTCTGCTGCGCCTCTTCCACCAGCGCTTGGAACAACACCAAGTGTTCGGATTTCGTTTCTGTGAACGTCTCGGGATGCCACTGCACAGCCAGGATGAAACCGGTGCCGGTGCCTTCAAAGGCTTCGATAAGGCCATCGTCGCTGCGTGCGGTGACGGTCAGGCCCTCACCCAGCGCCTTGACGCCTTGGTGATGGAAGCTGTTGACCCAAATTCGCTCCTCTTGAAAGAGTCCCTGGATGCGGCTGCCTTTCGTCAGGAGAACTTCGTGGGTATACTGACCCTTAGGGTACTGCAGGCAGGTGTGGTGGCCGTAAACTCCGGTTTCGCTCGCCAGGTCCTGGACCAGACTGCCTCCGGTCACAACGTTAAGCAGTTGGAAGCCGCGGCAGATCCCCAAAATCGGCAGTTGAGCTGCCAATGCCTGGACTGCTAGATCCCACTCAAAGCCATCCCGCCAGGGGTTGATCTTACCGATCCCTGCTGCTGGCGTTTCCTTATACAAGAGAGGATCGATATCCTCGCCGCCAGCCAGCAGCAGCCCGTCGAGATGGGGCAGGAGAGCCTTGGTGGTGGCCGGGTCACTCACCGGCAGTAATACTGGTACGCCCCCTGCCGCCTCCACCGATCTGGAATAATCCAGTGGGGATAAGGTAATGTCTTCGCCGGGAATGCCCCGCAGCCGATTATGGTCATTGATTTCACTGCGTTCAACATAGTATGTGGTAATACCGATCAACGGACGTTTCGCCAACGCATACGCCTCCTGCAACCTTGGTCTTTTTCTGGGCCTTTCGGCGCCCCTACCGGCACTGGACATACTCAGATCTTCACTGGGTGGAGCTGCCCTTGGGCGCTCGACCCGCTCTCGGCAGGACTTAACGGGCAAATGTCTCGGTGACCACAGGTTCGGCGCTGCGCACCAGCCACTGTCCTTTGGCCATAACATGGGCCACGTCTCCATGGTCGCCTTGGAAGATGGTAATGTCGGCATCCATACCGCTCTGCAGGTGACCCTTACGGGTCAAACCGAACAGGCGGGCTGGGTTGCTGGTGACCAGAGGCAGTACCTTGGTCCATGCCAAGCCCACATCAGCGATGAGATTGCGAAACTCCTGGGTCATCACAGCCATCTTGGCCTGCCGCAGGCCCACAATACGTCCCTGATCATCCACTTCCGGCAGACTGCCGTTGGAATCGGAACTCATAGTGACACGGTCCAGTCCTATGCCTTCGGCAAGCACAGTCTGCACCGCCTCCCCGGCGGTCAGCGCCCGTCCGCTGGGAAAATCAAAGGCCGTCAGGTCCACCCAGCCGCCGTTGCGGAGGTAATCTAGGGCCTCTGCGAAAAGATCCCGTGTACGATTGACATGGGTCGGCAGGATCTGATGCTGGGGAATGACCCGTTCTGCCAACAGCTGCCGCACTGGAGCTAAGCCCTCTTCATCGTCGCCAACGTGCAGCTGCAAGACGCCACCTTTGCCGCTGAGCAGCCCGCCGAGGCGTACGCCAGCCGCCGCATCCTTGAGGGCCTGGAATGGTGCTTTGCTGGCGCGATGATCCGAGATAGCGATCTCGCCGGCACCTAACACTTTGTCAATGAGGACCATGTCCCGCTTAATACTGCCCGTAAGAGTCGGCGTCGGCAGCGAGTACGAGCCGGTCAGCATGTAGGCCGTGATGCCTTCTGCCTCTAGCCCCCGGGCCTTGGCCAACAAAGACTCCAAATGTCGGGTAATATCATCCGTCCCCAAAACACCGATGACGGTTGTTACACCACAGGTGGTGATATCTGTCAGCTGGATCTCCGGCACCCGCGTGTGGTAGCCGCCTTCCCCCCCGCCACCGGTTATATGCACATGATTATCAATGAGACCAGGAACCATAATGCTCCCCGGTCCGGCGTCGAGTGTTTCTACATGGGCGTCCGCCGACAAAAGATCCAGCAGTCCACTGCCCACAGCTAGGATCTGCTGCCCAGCCACCAATACTTCCTGCGCGTCCACGGCCTCGGGCGTAAACACCCGTTCGGCCTTGATCCATCTAAACATTGAGTGACGCCCGCCTTCCTCGAATTCTGGGATTAAGAATATCGTTCATGGCATCGCCCACAAGATTTAAGGACAATACCGTCAGCAAAATGGCAAAACCGGGAATCAGACTGAGATGGGGCGCTGTCACGATATAGCTGCGCGCTTCGGAGATCATGGAGCCCCACTCGGGAGTAGGCGGCTGAATGCCCACGCCCAGGAAGCTCAACCCCGCCGCCGTCATGATGGATGCAGCCAAACGCACCGTGGTCAGTACCAAGATGGGGGCCACAGCATTGGGCAGTATGTGCTTGAACAAAATGGTATGTCGATTCAATCCGATGGCCTCCGCACTCTCCACGTACAGACTTTTGCGCACGCTGAGAACGCTGCCCCGGGCCACCCGAATGACCTGCGGTAGATTGTAGACACCGATGGCAATAATGGTGCTGTTGAGCCCCGGCCGCATAATGGTCGTGACGGCAATGGCCAAAAAGATATCCGGAAAGGATAACAGCACGTCCACCGTCCGCATGATAATTTCGTCCAGCCATTTGGAGTAAAATCCAGCCACAGCACCTAGGATGGTGCCTACTACTGCCGCTAACCCCAAGGCACTGAGGCCGACAATGAGGGAAATGCGGCTGCCCCAGATAACGCGGCTCAAAATGTCGCGCCCGAACTGATCGGTTCCGAAGGGATGGGCGCTGGATGGACGTTGAAAGCGGTTAATCAGATTCATCTGGTCCGGTGCATACGGTGCCAAGAGCGGCGCGAAAACCGCAGTAACGAAGAACAACAACACACCGATACTGCCGATCATGGCGCCGCGGTTACGCAGCATTAAACGAAAAAACGACATGGTGTCCACCTCCCAAAACAAGACAATCTGCCTACCGGAGCTGTGCGATCCTGCACAGTTCGGGGTCAATCAAAGCGAATGCGGGGATCGATGATGGCGTAGAGCATATCCACAATGAAGTTCACAAAGGCAAAGGTAAAGGCGACCAAAAGCAGGCCCGCCTGAATCACTGGATAGTCGCGGGTAAAGATGGAACCCACCACCAAACGTCCCAGACCTGGCCAAGCAAAGACCGTCTCCGTTAAGACTGCGCCAGCCAGCGAATAGCCTAACTGCAGGCCCACCACCGTAATGACCGGCAAAATAGCATTGCGCAGGGCATACCGAAAAACCAAGACGTTAGCGGAGAACCCATAGGCTTTGGAGGTACGGATATAGTCTTGACCGAGAACCTCCAGCAGACTGCTGCGGGTCATACGCGCGATCATACCGGCCAAAGCCAGCCCCAGTGTCAGTGCCGGCAGCACTAGATGCTGCCAAGTACCGCTGCCGCCCGTGGGCAGCACCCTAAGCTGCACACCGAAAACATACATGAAAACAAGACCGATCCAAAAAACCGGCGCTGAGATTCCGATCAAGGCTACCATCATGGCAAGGCTGTCCAGCCAGGAATGGGGAAAACGGGCTGATATTCCGCCGGTCACAATGCCGATGATAGTGGCCACACTGACGCCCACCACCGCTAGGAGCAGCGTGTTGGCGTAACGCCAAGCGATCTCATTGCGGACCAGTTCGCCCGTGTGAAAGGAACGGCCAAAGTCACCCCGCAGAACATTGCCCACATAAGAGACAAACTGCAGGGGCACAGGCCGATTCAAACCCAGCTG
>PWMW01000295.1 GCA_003559095.1 Clostridiales bacterium
GAAAGGCAGGCGTTCGTTTCACCGCATTCACTCGTTTCATTGATTTAGAGTCTCCATACGCGCATTCGTCGACAGGTTGTAGTTTCCCTGTTTCGTGCGGTGATTGCCTCGGAACACCCGCCCTCCGTGGAACCTTGTCCGCGTAGTCCCACCATGCCGGGCAGTCCCTCGGGAACGGCCGTAACGGTTTAACTGCGGCTTTGGCCCAACTCGGCACCTTGTTCTTTGAGTCGCTGCTGCAGTTTCTTGACATTCAGGGCTCTTGGCGTGGTTTGATCCTCGACGCACAGCGCGGCTGCGGCCCCCGCGGCCTCACCCAGTGACATGATGGGAGCCATGGCACGCCAGGATTCATAGCTTGGCTGGTCGGATGACATGCATCGTCCTGTCACCAAAAGATGATCGATCTTCTGGGGCACAAGACAACGGTAGGGAATATCGTAGCCTTCGTGTTCTAGGTAACGCCGGTAGCCATAATAGTGAATGATCGGAGAAGAACACAGAGCAATGACATCATCGAACTGCCGGCCGCTCAGTACATCCTCCACCTGGAGTTGGTATTCCCCTTCCACAAACCGTGTCTGCCGAACCCCGATTAAGGGACCGGTATCGACAATCTGAGCATCTTTTAGATACGGCCGCTGCTTCTTGACGTCCTCAAAATGATCATAGAGTTTGAGACGTGTGTCGATCTCTGCTTGTGTTAGCTCCCGAGCATCGGCACCGTTGATGGGCTCTGCTGCCGGACCCCAAACATTCATAATGTGCCCGGCCACGGGACCGCTTTGGGGAAGTCGTTCACCGGTAGGAAACCCCGTCACGCGGTACATTAAGCAGTCCACCAGGCGAGGCGCTTCATCCTTCTGCACGTGCCAGAAAGGAGCTCCAGCTCGGTAGGCCACATCAGCATCACCCGAGGCATCCACAATGACCTTCCCCATAATGGCACTGCGGCCGGATTTGTTCTCCACAATGATACCCTTGATGATGTTATCTTCCATGATGACATCGGAGAAGTAGGTGTGGAAAAGGATCTCGGCCCCCGCTTCATGGACGGTTTTCAGTGTGACAAACTTGAACTTCTCCACATCGATCGGATAACTGTAACTCAGTTCACCCTGTTCGATGTCATACTCTTCCTGAGCGTAAGAGGTGGCCTCCCCCAAACCGCGGATCTTGTGCATCGCAACCATTAATTCTTCAGCAATGCCGCGACTTGTCTGGAGGCCGTCCGGCTTCACTTGGTTGCGAAAAGCGTTTATGTTGGCCATCAGCGAGGCCGTGGCTGTACCCCCGAGGTAGCCAAAGCGCTCAATAATCAGTGTGGAGGCGCCGTTGCGAGCTGCGGCAATAGCAGCTGCTACACCGGCGACACCGCCGCCGACAACAATAACGTCATACTCGCCATAGACGAGAATGGTACGTGCTTGTTCTACATACTCTTTCACGTTGATTCGCTCCCTATCGTTTTTTCCAAGACCCATCCTCTCACCTCGTGCCAAACCGACTTTACGAACGCTGCACAGTGATCTGGCGGTTCCGCCGACTTAACGGACGGTTAAAGCGTACCAAATCACCACACCCATGGTTTGAAGGGAGCCAGGACATGGTCAAAGATCTCGTGCTCACCCCAAAGGTTTCCCGTAGATATATCACCAGACGGGATCTCCATGGGAATCACCATATTAACCACAACCCAAAACCATTCCAAATCGGGGCGCAAGCACCAGTCGGCCATGTCAACCAATGATAAGGCAGCGGGCAACTCTTGCCAAGCGGGATCACTAACATTGTTGACCAATAGTGTAAGGTCGCCCGCATCATACTGGAAGCTGGCGTTGTGCAAACCCTCCGTCCCGAAGTCGTGATCATCACGATCCCGCATTGGGCTGATGTCGATGATGATATGTACGGAACTCTGACTGGCATGTTGCACCTGGTTCAGGGCTTCTGCGACCTTCCCTTCACGCAGATCGGTCAGAAACGAGTTCCACTGCCAATCGGCGCTGAGAGTCATCTTGTTGATTACCCTCGTGCCATAGTTCTTGGCGGCACAGCTTCCTAAACCCTTTTCCACATTAAAGCCACACCATAGCAACGAACTCTCTTTCCAGAACGTATACTTCCCAAAGCGATAAGCTGGCCATTCCGAACTAGGCACAACCCACCAAACCGTTTCTTCTGGTCGATGCGGATTAAAGGGACGGGCGGAGAACTTAACGTGGCGGTCCGTCAGGTACTTAGTCAAGGTTCGGGCCGCAGACATGGGATCTGCGAACTGGGTTCTAACCATCATTCTTCCCTCCTACCGAAAAAGTCAATCCACACAACGATGAAGACATTGAACTGCCGATCTGAGACCGATCGTTGGCTGTCTAGCCATACAGAAGCCCTTCCTGCAAAGGGCCGAAGATCGAGAGCTTCCATTCAGCGGATTAACCTTCCGCGGGAAACCCAGTACCTGCTAGTTCTCGCGAAAGTACGGACTTAGGTTCATAAAGAGATCGCCCATGTCCTCAAAGCCTTGTTCAAAGAGAAACTCCAGCAGCTCTTCCTGCTTGGCCTGCCCCAAGCTCAATCGATACAGGGATAGAATCTTCATCAGACGTTCATAACGAACGCTGTCCCTGCTCATCGGGTACAGTGGAACAATCCGTTGAATTTTGTACGGCTGCGGTTCATCTGCCTGCTCTAGCAAGCACCAGAATGGTACCAGGTCACTGGTCCTGCTGCTCCTATCTCGCTCTTGGGCCTCAGCGAACATTTCTTGCCATGATTACGCACATTCAGTAGGCTTCGGTGTAACCGTCCGCCGCCTCCGGGTTCCGAAGCCACAACCTACACCAAAACGACTGTCAGCTCACTGATCAATATCATAAGCAACGCGATGGCCATAGAACACCCCAACGGCGTTGGAGTCTTCGTGTTGCGGATCATCTTGGCAGGTGCAGAATAATGACCTACTCTTCGCTTCGCCCGCCGTTCCAAGTTCGTCTCGTAACGCAGCGGTTTGGTCGCCGCTGTGATCCCGGTAGACTTCTTGATGCGCTGCTTGGCCTTGGTAACTCCAGTCAGAGTCTTGACCGACGGTTTTCGGTAGCGAAACAGATTCATGGGGTCAGACCAC
>PWMW01000177.1 GCA_003559095.1 Clostridiales bacterium
CAAACCCAGATCCTCTGCGGCCCCTTCTTGCGTCATGTCCCGGAAAAACAGCGCGTCGAACACGGCTTTCTGGCGTTTACTCAGTGTTTCCAACGCCTGTTGCAGCAAAATGCGGTCTTCAATGGGAAGTTGGAAGGAACGGGAATTTTGACTGCGTAGCCGATCCATATTCAGTTCCTCCAAGGGAACATGACCAGCCTGCATGGCTTCGGTGATACCGGCCTCTTCAATATTGAGCGCTTCAGCCAGTTCTTTGGTCGTCGGCAGCCGCATATGTTTTTGCACGAAACGGTCTGTGGTTTTCAGAATATCATCCTGTAATCGAACAACCCACAGGGGGCGGTCAAAGGTCCGTTCGCGTCGAACCTCCAGCCGGATTTCGCCCATCACCCAATGGTACGCGTATGTGGAGAAGGAGGCTCCCTTTTCCGGATCAAAACGATGCAACGCTTGCATCAAGCCCATATATCCAGCCTGTTGAAGATCATCAAAGTCGTCCTTGCTTCCGATGGCGTTTGCCAAAGATCTGATCAGCCCCTCACCGCTCTCCATCAATAGGATCAGACTCTCCTCGCTTGGATCGAGCATGTACTTCGCGTGTGCTTCGTTCAAATCCATGGCAGCCAAAACGCCACCTCCTTCATTCCATTGTCCAGTGCCATATCAAGGCTGGAACCGTACTCGGTAACAGTACCGCAATGTCACGTATCTAAAGCGATGGCGTGTACGTTCGTGTCAGTTCATCCCCGCCGATCGTCGCAGTAGATTCCATAGTTGTTCCGTCCCACTCGTATTTCGCTCCGGCAACTGGTTGGTTCGCCATACCAGCCAAGCCGCCGTCAATGAAGCTGTCAAAATCCTCGTTTTGATCCGGGATATCGCCACCGGATTCGGTCATCCACATGTGGAGAGCGCTGACGGCGATCCGATGATTTGCTTCGAAGGTCTTCTCTTGGGCCGATCTCGTGATGGAAGCATAAATGGGTACAGCAATGGCTACCAGAAGACCAAGGATCACTACCACCACTAAGAGCTCGATGAGGGTGAATCCTGTTTCTCGGGCCCACTTCCTACGTGACCATGGAATCATTTCGCCTAACTCCTCCCCGCAACGATGTCCGGACGTACGAGCAACTATGTTCTTCAGTGTCTTCTCGCCCATTCCTTGGCCGGAAGACGCGCCGCCAGCTGCACGGCTCGGACACTCCTGGCGTATATCTGAAAACTACCGCTGTAAACGAGCCCCTACAAGAAGGTCCATTGCCTTGAGCTGCCAGCGGCAAAGATACTCAAGAGCGTTTATTATGCCTACAGATTATATTCCTTCAAGGAGTCTACCACACTGAACCCGTATCTGTGGTCTGAACTCGTCAAGACTCGACCTCCACAGAACGGCTCTGAAATGGCTAATCCCGATAGACCCCTCTACCATTAATGTAACAACTAACGGCCCCTTTTGCGCGGCCTGATTGCCTTCTGGGAACACCATTTCTTGAGCTCAACGGGGCGCGTCGTGCTTTTTACGCCTTCAGGTCATGCCATCGTCCTTATCAGCGCTGGGTCACAGAAGTTCTGTCGGCTCTGCATCGCCGGCCAGTAGAGAACGGACGGAACCCGAACACTGCGCTTGTCTTTCTCATCGGTGAGCATCCCGGGGTTTCAGGTCTGCCGAGACGCGGAAGAAGCCGTCGTGTTTAACTACTAATCAAATCTCCATCGGCGAGCCCCACAAGCAAACTGTTTCTTGGCCATTGGGCTAGGGAGCCTACCCGAGAACCGGCGCGCCTTCGAACGCCCTCCTCGGCTGTCCTAAGTCAGACTCGATACCATCCCCGTTCTGCGGATCTTTGGATCCAGCTTGAGCTGTATCGATACCTGCTCGCACAGATACTGGAGGCCATCGCCAGTCTGGTCCGCGTAGATGCCCACCGCGGCAGCCACAGTGCAAAGCACTGAGCAACCAATGTCGTTTGGGAACGACCGGGGCATAATCCCTATATGATCTGCAGGGGGATCTGGCAGCGTCTGCAATTGAATAAGGGCCTGCAACGGCAGACCTTTGACCTTGTGCTGAACGTGTCCGAAAACACTGTCGGACACGGCTTAATAGCGCGTTTCCTGCCGATTTCGGCAGAGGTTCCGTCAATCAGAGTTCAGAATGGAAATGCGAGCGTTCCATGCACGTAATGGTACATGGGCCAGCGCCAGACCCTGCAAAGCCAAATTCTACGGGGTTACCCATATCGTACATCGTATCGTCGGCGCAGATTATCAGTTGGGTGTATGCGCCCGCAGAAACCACTGCCGATGTTCTACCTGGAGAAAACGCTTATCGTTTGCCGCAAAGCGCGTACACCAGGTAATCTAACAGCATGAATGAGCTCCCCATCCGCAGCTCGAGCCCATCCCATGAGATATCGTTTCCTTATATGGTTATGATAGGTGCCGCAATGCAGTCAACCCGGAGAAGCCTCCTTCAACAACCACCAGTGCATACATGTGCAGAACTACATGGATCTCCCTCTGGTGGAGGGAAAAGCCGGCTCCGCTACACCCCACGAAAAGGATCAATCGGATGACCGGCATTTGAACCCTCCACAAAACCCGCAGCTTATCGCTACTTTTTTCGATCCTTCTATGAACAAAGAAATCCACCCAAACAAGAAGTTTTCTCTTCAATGGCCGTGCGCATTCTCACTCTCTACCTGTACGCTTCTGCGCAATTCGCCCTGCAAGGGCATTCGCCTTTCTGAGTTCCCAAAGCTACTGAACTGTTCTTCCGCAAGCATTCAGCTAAGGCGCCTCATTCCGAAGCGCGCATTCACTGATGCCGCACTCTGTTGATGGTCCATCACAGCATTGGAATCCCGGGATCCTCCGGAGGCCGATCATGCGAGAAAGACATGCACAGACCCAGAAACACTGGTTTCTGGGCCTGGACGGTGCTCTCTATCTGTGACACAACGTCATTGGTGCAGTTCCCTATTCCTACAATGTCAACCTCCGCAGAAGTTGGGCATTGATGGCCACGATCACTGTACTGGCAGACATCAGTACTGCACCCACAGCAGGTGTGAGCAGGACACCCCAGGCTGCCAAGGCGCCTGCGGCCAACGGTAAGGCCAC
>PWMW01000273.1 GCA_003559095.1 Clostridiales bacterium
TCTCGCGCTGAAGAGCAGTGGAGTGTCTTATTGATCAACAAGAGCCAAGAGTCGATTCCAGTGGAGATGCCCGCTGTTGAGGGCGTAGTTCATTATTGGGTAGACCACCAGGAGCAGGAGGAGATCTGGTTCCGCCGAGCTGGATCCGTGGTGGATATTCCGGCTTACACCGTCAACTTGGTAACATTCCCAGTGCAGTGACGGAACAAGACTGCAGCGTGCGAAAGGAGCGAGGGATGTTGAGATTTCCCAAAGAGTTTCAGTGGGGTGCAGCTACGGCTTCGTACCAAGTGGAAGGAGCTGTGTCTGAGGATGGCCGCGGCGAATCCATTTGGGATCGTTTTAGCCGCACACCGGGTAAGGTGCAAAATGGAGATACGGGAGACACAGCCTGCGATCACTACCATCGCTTCCCTGAAGATGTCAAGCTGATGGCCGATATTGGGATCAAAGCTTATCGCTTTTCCATTGCCTGGCCGCGCATCTTCCCCGATGGCAGCGGCAGAGCGAACCCCGAAGGACTGGATTTCTACAGTCGTCTGCTGGATGAACTGCAGGCCCACGGGATCCAGCCGGTGCCTACCTTGTATCACTGGGATCTACCTCAGGTCTTGGAGGATAAGGGGGGCTGGCCGCACCGGGATACGGCATACTATTTCCGCGACTACGCCGCCCATGTCTTTGAAGCATTTCGAGACCGTGTGTCGATGTGGATTACACACAACGAACCTTGGTGTGCGTCCATGCTGGGTTACGGTTTTGGCGTTCATGCTCCGGGAAAGCAGGATTTCCCCGCCGCCATGGCGGCAGCCCATCATCTTTTGCTCTCGCACGGCCTCGCTGTGCAAGCTTTCCGCGGCTTGGAGAGCACAGGTCAGATCGGAATCACTTTGAACTTAACACCGCAGTACCCAGCGTCCGATGATGCTGATGATCGAGCTGCGGCCCGGCGCGCCGACGGATTCAGCAACCGCTGGTTCTTGGATCCCGTCTTCCGGGGGGCCTATCCCCAGGATATGCTGGGTGTTTTGGCAGAGGTGCAGGCGGCGCCACCTATAGAAGATGACGACTTGCGTGTGATCAGTGCACCCTTGGATTTCTTGGGCGTTAACTATTACTCCCGGGCTATCGTCGGTCATGGCGACCAACCTCCGCTGCACATGGAGATGAAACCTCCGGTGTATCCTGTGACCAAGATGGATTGGGAAGTGTACCCTGATGGTCTTTACCGGCTGCTGATGCGCCTGCATGAAGATTACGGTCCGATACCGCTGTATGTCACGGAGAATGGTGCCTGCTATGAGGATACCATGGTATCAGGTCGGGTGCATGATCAAGCCCGCACTCAGTACCTGCAGAGCCATTTTGCTGCGGCCCTGCGGGCCATTGAGCAGGGAGTGCCGCTGCAGGGTTACTATGTCTGGTCACTGCTGGATAATTTCGAATGGGCCCACGGATACGAGCGCCGGTTCGGCATTGTGCATGTGGACTTTGCTGATCAGAAGCGGACCCTCAAAGACAGTGCTCTTTGGTACAAGAAGTTTTTAGGGCAGCAGTTAGGATGACCTGGTCCGCTTCCGTCGACATCTGGACGCTCGTGTGCAAAGATTTAGCTGCAAAAATGACAATGAGTATGTCCGAACGTGAAAAACGTTCTCGATCGGAAGCTGCTCATAGTGTACAGGGGTGAGTATGATGCCAACCATTAGCGATGTGGCCAAACGGGCCGGTGTGTCCAAGGCCACCGTATCACGGGTAGTGAACGGCATCTCGGTTCGCGATGCATCACGCCGGCGTGTGCTGGATGCCATTGCTGAACTGGGCTATCGCCCCAATGCCCAGGCGCAAAGTCTGACCAGTGGGCGTACCTGGGTCGTAGGGGTCTTGACGCCATCGCTGGACTCCACCTTTTACGGCCCTATTCTCGAAGGTATTCAGGAAACATTGATGGCTTATGACTACAATATGATGGTTTGCTCAACGTATCATCGGCGCGGCAACGAGTATACATTCTCGAAGCTGCTTTGGGAAAAACGGGTAGATGGACTGCTTATGGTCACACCTCGGGAACT
This sequence comes from Clostridiales bacterium, assembly GCA_003559095.1. Taxonomy (GTDB): domain Bacteria; phylum Bacillota; class Limnochordia; order Darwinibacteriales; family B1SED10-159; genus SLOZ01. Next base: position 2,073 of record PWMW01000273.1, read on the forward strand.
CACCGAACCGCCTGTGCGGGCTTTGCTTCTGGAGACGGCAGGCGAACGCTTTCCAGTGGTTGTAGCCGATGGAGAACTGGCTGCAGCAGACATTTCGGGCGTCTGGGTGGATAACTATCTCGGAGGCTACCTAGCGGCCCAGCATCTCATTGAACTGGGTCATAGGCGCATCGGCCTGATGGCGGGTATCCCCGGAGCCCGGGAAGCCCAGCAGCGGCAGTTGGGATATTCCAAGGCGATGCAGGATGCGGGTCTACCTATGGAGGCTGCGCTGCAGGTAACGGCCGGCGGTTATCTGCCGGAACACGGCCGATCCGTTGTGGATGCACTTTTGGACCAAGAGCCTGACGCAGTGGTGGCCATGTCCGATGGCTTGGCCTGGAGCGTGATGCAGCGTGCCCAAGAACGAGGCCTGCATATTCCCGACCATTTGTCCGTTGTGGGCTATGATGATGTGGCCTTTGCACAGTTACTGCGACCTTCGCTGACAACAGTCCAGCAGCCCCTGCGACAGCTGGGTGCTGTGGCTGCCCGCAAGTTGGTCAAGACCATCTCCGGCGAAGAGCCCCAAGTGACGCAGACAACCCTGCCGGTGCAGTTGGTGGCGCGCCAGTCCACGGCGCCGTCACGCAGACGCCCGTAACTGGGGATTTCCCCGCAGCGGTCCGCCCCGGCATTGTGAGTCGGCGTGTATTGGCAGCAGGGAATGGCCGTAAGCATGCAGAACTACATAACCAAAGTATGGGGTGGTGAGAAGATTGTCCGATGTTTGGCAGGGCAGCGTCGTATTCTTTGGTGCCGCTGACCTCGAAGAAGTGCATGGCTTTTACCATGGATGTCTGGAACTTCCCTTGTATAAAGATCAAGGTTTGTGTCGCATCTACGAAGTACCGGGCGGTGGCCTTTTGGGATTCTGCTCCCACTTGGCCGTTCACCACGCAGAAAAGAGCCCAATCATCACGTTACTCACAGATGATGTGGACGGGATGTATGAGCGTCTGCAGGAACATGGATACACGCCGGAGACAAAGCCCAAACACTATACTAAGTTCAACATCTATCATTTTTTTCTTAAAGATCCCAATGGTTATACTGTGGAGATTCAGACGTTTTTGGACTAAAGACATGGGATGAAGCGACCCTTCATCCTTTTTTCTGGTCAGTTTTTAAAGGGCGTGATGGATTTGAACGTACTTCCCGGAATGGCGGCGGCTCTGGCCGTGGCAGTCATTGCCCGCTTGGTTCCATACCATGGTTTCGGCCTCGGGGCCATGATCTGGGCCATTGCCTTGGGTATGCTGGTAGGCTGGCGATGGGGTTCTTTGCTGCCCTTGGGGCCAGGTTTGGACCAGGTAAGTAAGTATTGGCTGCGGGCAGGCATCATCTTTACGGGAGCGCGCTTGCATTGGGGTCACGTGGCAGCGGCGGGACCGCAGATCCTGGTCCTGGATGCGGTTAATATGACACTGGTGCTGCTTCTGCTGCTCTTGATCTGGCCCTTTGCGGGCTTGAGCCGGCGCACGCAGATTCTGACCGCAATCGGCAGTGCCATCTGCGGTGCCAGCGCCATTGCGGCCACGTCGCCCATCCTCAAGGCCGATGAAGAAGAGACCGGGTTGGCCCTGGCCTTAGTTACTGCCCTTGGTATGGCGGGAACGCTGGTACTGGCCTGGACCTATCGCACGTTCCTTTTATCCGATGCTGCTTTTGGTGTTTTGGTGGGATCGCTGCTGCAGGAAACAGGTCACGTGGTGGCAGCGGCCGGTCTGGCAGGGCCAGCGGCCATGGAGACAGCACTGCTGGCGAAACTGGTCCGAGTGGCCATGCTGGTGCCTGTGTCGCTGGTATTGGCCAGGATCTTCACGGATGGTCAGGCTAAGATTGCGGTGCCTTGGTTCATTGTGGGCTTTGCCGGCTTCAGCGTCCTGCGTACCCTGGGAGTGTTTACTCCGGCCACTGCAGATCTTCTGACCATGCTTTCCGGTTGGTTGTTGACAGCAGCCATGGCCGCCATCGGGATGAAGCTGCAGCCCCAACAGCTGCGCTCTCTCCGCTGGCGCCATCTGGGACAGGGCATTGTGTTGTTTGGCGCTGTATTGGTAGTCAGTTCACTGCTGCTGCGCCTTCTGTGGCTTGCTTGAGCTGCGGCGGCTGTTCGGTGAAGCGTCTGCAATAACAAATGACCAGCCACTACCTGGGAAGGCGGCGGCTGGTCATTTTCGTATGCAGACATCATGAGGCCAAAGGGCTTCTAGCAGCCCTGTTTCATGGAGAGCAATACGTGGTTTACGATCGAGTGCGAAACGCCGTTTATCAGGCGTTTCTCCGAGGAGGCCCGCAAATGTTGGGCGTGGAAACACGTCTATACAACAGGCCTGCTAGCAGCCCTGTTTCATGGAGAGCAATACGTGGTTTACGATCGAGTGCGAAACGCCGTTTATCAGGCGTTTCTCCAAGGAGGCCCGCAAATGTTGGGCGTGGAAACACGTCTATGCAATAGACATCCATGTCAGTGACCTGACACCATGAAACATGAAAAGGGGAGCGACCGCCCATCTTCGAGGCAGGCCTGCTAGAGACGTGTTGGTCAAGTACCCTGGCGAGCTCTTAACAAGAGACGCGGAATCGCTTTAGCTGCGACTTCACCGAGGTGTTCGGCCTGCGTTCGCCGGGACTTCCGGGAAAATCAACCCGTTCCTAGATAGGCCTGGATGGCCCGGAAAAACTCCCCGTTGACCACTTTGACCCACGTTCCCTTCATGCCTAGGGAGCGGGCTTCCACGACTTCCGCTGATTGCATTTTACTAAGGGCATTGACGACCACGGAGCGGGCGGTGCCAACGCTGTCGGCCAAATGGCTGGCCACCACCAGCCCCTCGGGCAGCACCGGATAGGGTCCGCACTGCTCCTGCAGGTATTTCACAACTTCATAGGCCATGGTGACCTCGGTGTGGGTAAGACTGGCCATGGCTGCCTGTGCCTGTCGCAGTTCCCGCTGACGCCTTTGGTTCTCGGATTGCATATGCTGGGCCAACAGCATGCTGAGCAGACAGCAGCTGGCCGCCAGGGCGAACTCTTCGTCATCGTCGAAGGGCTGGGCTTTGGCGATCCACAATATGCCATGGTCCCGCCCGTTCATGGGCAGGGAGATGGTGCGTGAGTACTCATCGTCGGAGTTGGAGAGCAGCCCCGAATCTATGGCCAGTTCATCTTCCATATCCAGTACCTCTTCGGCGCCCAGTTCCGTATGGACCAGAAGCTCTCTGCGTTCATTGAGCACATAGATCGATGCACCGGCCAACAGATCCGCTAACATTTGGACCCAGTTCTGCAGGGATAGGGCAGCGCCTTCTTGCTGCAGCTGGGCAAACATGCCTTCGAGACGACTGCGATCCAAACCCGACACCTCCGCGAAAAATTTCATTGAAGAACCTTGATTAACCAAAACTGACATGGTATAGTTAAACCACGGCCTTTGATAAAAAAAACACAAACAAAGAGTGCCGCTACCGAGAACCGTGGTAGGCGTCCACCGTACACGTGGCCTGGCAGCGCCAAACAGGAACTGCTCCATGCCGTCACTGGAATTTCCATGCCCACGAACTTCCAGAATCGCTCTTCCACTAAAATTTGGGAGTGGATGCCTCGGTTCTGTCACAAGATCGCCGCAGCATCTGCAAAACTGCGGACAAGCGCTAGATAGGTATTCGATGTAATGCCTAGAATTCCTTGCCGTGCCGGCAATATTGTTGGAGGAAAGCGACCATGAAGCGACGATGGGTTTCGGTAATCCAAGCTTTGACCATTCCCGCCTGCGCCCTGCTTCTTTGGGCCGTGGCAGCACAGCGCGGCTGGCTGGCCGTGGGTCTTCTGCCCAGTCCCACTGAGGTGGCGGAGTCGTTCCAGCTTTTGCTGCAGCGGGGTTTGGTCCTGCGCCATCTGCAGGCCAGCCTTTGGCGGGTTCTCTTGGGGTTTGCTTGGGCGTCCGTATTGGCCATACCCACGGGCATTCTGCTGGGCTGGGTAAGGCCCCTGCGTCCGTGGCTGATGCCCACGCTGCATTTTCTGCGGCAGATTCCGCCTGTGGCCTGGATACCCTTGTTCTTGCTGTGGTTCGGCATCGGCGAAGCTTCCAAGCACGCTGTCATAGTATATGCGGCGTTCTTTCCCATCTTTCTTAATACAGTCATGGGCGTAGAGCAGATTCCCCGGTCCCTTTGGGAAGTCAGCCGGGTTCTGGAGTTCTCGCCGCTAAAAACCCTCTGCAAACTGCTCCTTCCCGGTAGTGCTGTAGCTATTCTCGGTGGACTGCGCTTGGGTCTGGGAATGAGTTGGCGGGCGTTAGTGGCAGCGGAGATGTTGGCAGCCAGCAGCGGCCTCGGATACTTGGTGATGTCGGCCCGCTCGCTGGTGCGCACGGACGAGATGGTGGTGGGCATGCTGCTCATCGGCATCGTCGGCTTGGCCATGGAACAGCTGCTTGGTTTGGTGGAGCACGGGCTGCTGCCGTGGAACCGAGCCACAGCAGGACGGGGAGGTGTCGGAGATGGCCCCATTGCTGCAGATGGCAAACGTTCATAAGGTGTTTCCCGGTCGCAGCGCCGTAACGGCCGTAAAGAATCTGAATATCAGCGTTCAACAAGGCGAGTTCGTTGCGATCCTAGGGCCTAGTGGTTGTGGCAAGACTACGATGCTGCGTTTGGCGGCCGGCCTGGAGTTCCCCACCCAAGGCCAGGTCATCTTCGGGGGCCAACCGGTGCAGGGGCCCCGCCGCAGTCGGCCATTGATGTTCCAAGAGCCGCGCCTGTTTCCCTGGTTGACCGTGGAGCAGAATGTGGCAGCCGCAGGGCCGAAGGAGATGGCTCGCCGGGTTCTGGGCAGTATGGGCTTAACGGAGTTCGCCGGAAGTTATCCCCATGAACTGTCTGGAGGTATGGCTCGCCGCGTGGCTTTGGCCAGGGCCTTAGTGGGCCAACCGGATATTCTGCTCTTGGATGAACCGCTGTCGAACTTGGATCTGCCGGTACGACGGGGCCTCCAGGCCGAACTGCTGCGGATGTGGCGGCAGGGGCTAACCTGTCTTTTGGTGACCCATGAGTTGGAGGAGGCGTTAGTTCTGGCTTCGCGAATCTTGGTCCTCAGCCCCAGACCAGCAAAGATTCTCTGGGACGGGCAGATTCCACTGCCATACCCAAGGGATCGCCGTAGTGATGCTTACCTGCGCACAAAGCAGGACATTCAAAAAGCCATGGAAGGATGGTCGGAATCATGACAAGACAATGGATTGGACGTATGCTTTTGGTATCGGTGCTGTTTCTCGTAGGTGGTTTGGCTGTTGCCCAAGACAGCCTGCGACTGACGTATAATCCTATGCCGTTCAATGTACCGAGCATGGTGGAACGGGAACAGCAACTGCTGGCCCAGGAAGGCGTGACCCCAGAATATTCCCAGTTCTTGGCGGGCCACGCCATGACCGAGGCCATGGCCGCCGGCCAGCTGGATTTAGCTCCCGTAATGGGTGGGACATCGGCCATTGTTTCGGCAGCAGGAGGCAGAGATATCCGGATTCTGCAGGTGTATAGCCGTGCCCCCGAAGCCTTCGCGCTGGTCAGTCGTCCCGGGGCGTTCGCCTTGGAGCAGTTGGCCGGTGCCAGCATTGCGCTGCCCGTGGGCACCGAGGTACACTATCTCTTGGCCAGGATTCTCGAAGAACAAGGCTTGACCATGGACGATGTTAATGTGGTGAATCTGATGGTCCCCGATGCTGTGGCTGCTGTGCGCGGTGGCCAGGTGGATGCTGCCATGGTGGTCGAGCCTGTACTCAGCCGCATGACACAGGCCGGTCACCTGGAAGTGGTGCGGGATGGCAGGGATCTCATTGCTGGTGTGACCGTATCTGTGGTTCGCACTGACTTGGTGGGTTCCGCAGAGGTGGAAGCATTCCAGGCCGCTCACGCCAAGGCCTTGGACTGGATGGAAGAGCACCCAGACGAAGCGGTGGCTTTAGCAGCGGAGGCCGCGGATCTACCCGTGCCTTTGGCCGAAAAACTCTTTGCTGCCTACAGCTTTGACCCGGCTTTGGATGCAGCGGTCCTGTTGGATCTGCAGCAAGCCGCCGATTTTCTCTATGAAGTGGGCCTGATTCGCCAAGCTGTGGACATTCTGGAACTGTTGGCGGTCCAACAAGTGTCTGCCAGCGAAAACAGGGAAACAGCCTGGGGATCTCGAAGTTATGTGACGGCACATAACGCTGCAACTTCAACCATAACCATCAGGAGGTCTCGCCATGGATGCACTGGGTTTTCTATTCGATGAACTGAAGTCCCTGAAAGAACAAGGTCTGTACCGAATTCCGCGGGTCTTGGCCGGTGAACAAAAGGCACACGCCACATTTGACGGTCAGGATGTTGTGAACCTGTCGTCCAACAATTATCTCGGTTTGACAACCCATCCTCGCCTCAAACAGGCTGCACTGGATGCAGTGGAGACATTCGGGGTAGGTTCGGGCGCAGTTCGGACCATCGCCGGGACCATGGATATGCACATTCAACTAGAGCAGAAGCTGGCAGAGTTTAAGCATGTGGATGCATGCTTGGTCTTTCAGTCAGGGTTTACCGCCAATGCAGGGACAGTCAGCTGCATTCTCGGAAAAGAAGATGTCATTGTCAGCGACCAGCTGAACCATGCATCCATTATTGATGGCTGCCGTCTCAGCCGAGCACAGATCAAGGTCTATCCGCACGCAGACATGGATGGCCTGCGCAAAGCACTGCAGGAAGCAGAAGGACGCCGCGTCCTAGTGGTCACCGATGGTGTCTTCAGTATGGATGGTGACATCGCGCCCCTTCCCGAAGTGGTGGAGATATCCAAAGCGGCCGGCGCCATTGTTATGGTGGATGATGCACATGCCAGCGGCGTGCTCGGCGCCAATGGCCGGGGAACGGTGGATCACTACGGTCTTCACGGGCAGGTGGACATTCAAGTGGGGACACTCTCCAAAGCCATTGGGGGTCTCGGAGGCTATGTAGCTGGCCCACAACACCTGATCGATTACTTGGTGCAGCGAGCGCGCCCGTTCTTGTTCAGTACGTCCCATCCCCCAGCTGTCATCGCAGCAGCCTCCGCTGCCATTGACGTCCTGTTGGAGGAACCAGCTATTATGGAAACATTGTGGTCCAACACCGAGTTTTTCCGGGCCGGCTTAAAGGAACTGGGCTTTGATACCGGTGCCAGTCAAACACCGATCATTCCAGTGATTGTCGGTGATGAAAAACAGACAATGGCGCTGGCCGATGGCCTCTTTGCAGAAGGTGTGTTTGCCCAGGGAATCGCATTCCCCACAGTGCAGCCGGGCAAGGCTCGGGTACGCACCATCGTCACGGCCACTCACAGCCGCGACGAACTGCAGTACGCCCTGGACGCCTTCGCCAAGGTGGGCCGTGAACTGCAGATCATCTCCTAGGATTTGCAGCTGACTCCAAAAAAGAACCTCAAGTGGCTTCTTCCCTAAGGGAAGTTCCGCTTGAGGTTTTTTTGCACGCGCTGCCAAAACCCATGCATCAGAGTTCGCAATGTGTCTCGCAGTCCCCAGGCGAAGACAAGCAGGCCTAGAAGACGAATGACCGTGGAAAGCACAAAGGCGCCGCGGATGGGTACGATGGTCAGCGCAAGAGTTCCCAAGAAAGGTCCGATGATACCCGTCAACGAGTTGACTGTGTGGAATGTGGCCACGGACACCGATGCGAATTGGTGACTGGCACTGGACAACAATAGGTTGAACAGCGTTAGGTTAAAGGCTGCAATGAAGATTCCTAAGATCACATGCAGGCCCAGCATATAGATGGGGCTGGTGCTGAGAACAAACACTGCTGGGAATGCCACCATGCCGACGAGAGCAAAGGCGAAGATCAAATCATCGCCATGCAGCGACACCTTAGACCCCCAAAACATGGAAGACAAGACAGCAGTAGCTCCCATCAATGTGATCATCCAGCCAATCAGGGTGTTGGGCAGCTCCAAAATGCGGGCGAGATAGATAGAAAAGAGCGGTGCCGAGAAGTTAATGCCCAAATGAAGCAGGAAGGAGGCTGTGAGGAAGACAGCATACTTCTTCCCGGTAGCTTCATCCTGGAGCATGCCCTTCAACTGCTGCAGGTAAGGCTTCTTTTCAGCAGGTACAGGTCTGGGGTCTTCATGGTGTCCTCGCACAATAAATGTGGAGGCCTGGCCCGCAACGAAAGCCGCTGTGAACAGCACGGTCCAGTTATATGGTTCCGGTATGACGTCCAGCAGGAAGCCCGCAGCCACTGTGGTCAGCATGGAGACCAGACCGCACCAGGTGTTGCGCTTACCAAAAACCTGTCCTCGATGCTGGACAGGGAACAGGCTTCCCATCATGGAAGTCCAGCTGAGATTCATGATCACCGTGGGAATGGTCATTAATGTAAAAAGCAGAATCAACGCCTCGCCGCGCATACCGGCCAAGTAGGGAATAGCAGCCATGGGCAGGTAGAACATCCTCGCAATCAAGGCGCCCCAAAACACCAGGGGCAGTTTCCGCTGATGCCGGTCGGTGAAGCGAGCAGCGGGGATCATCATAAAAAAGTTGATCAGCGATGGTAACGCGGTGATCAGCCCAATCACAACATTGGGCGCATCCATAGCGACGGCAAAGATGCCCAAAAACGGGTTCACCGCTCCAATGGCCAGGCTGGCGAACATACCTTCCTTGGTGGATATCCGATAGTTGTGATAGATTTCGCTGGGAATTTGCGACTTCAGAAAAAACACCTCCCGGATTCCACAGAGAAAATTAACGCAAGCAAGCAAAGCAGAACCGCGAAATCCTGGTTTTGGATTTCCGTGACATCCCAGGCACGAGTGGGCCGCAGGTAGAGGAAGCACATGTGGAAGCCGTGATTCCACAGAGAAAATTAACGCAAGCAAGCAAAGCAGAACCGCGAAATCCTGGTTTTGGATTTCCGTTATTTGGGTATCATCACGCGAATGCCGCTGGGGATGATCTCAGCGCGGAATGGCGTCTCAGATTTCACATCGCCATCGAACATCTTTTTCATGCCGGCCGGATTAATCTGGATGCGCTGACCCTTAAAGATGGTCACCGCCGGGTGATTGACGTGATTCCCCTTGTACACCTTAGGCAGTGTCTTGAGCAGCTGGAACGAGCTTATACGACCAACAACCACCACATGAAAGAGCCCATCGTTGTAACGTGATGCTGGCGCAAACTGCAGTCCGCCACCAGCGAAGGGCATGTTCATGACCAAGACACCTACAGCATTAACAGAGTGCTCCTGGTCGTCAACGGTTAAGGTCACCGAATGGGGCTTAAGGTACCGCAGAGTTTTGGCAATAGCTGAGAGATAGGCGATCTTGCCCACACTGCGGCTGGACTCACCGGAGTTCAAGTACTCCAGAACATCCACTGGAAACCCCACAGCACCGACGCAACCAAAAAAAGCATCATCCTCCCGGCCGACGTCCATGGCCACGGAGCGTCCGTGCAAGAGCGTGTCCACGGCTGCCAACGGATCTTTGGAAATGCCCAAACCGCGGGCATGATCGTTGCCAGTTCCAGCAGGAATAACTCCCAAAACCGCTTGGCTCTGCCAAATTCCTTCGATAACCTCCCTGATTGTACCGTCACCGCCCAATCCGGCAACAATGGTATGATCCCTTGCTGCTGCAGCAGCCAAGGAGATGGCATGACCTGCATATTCGGTCTCTAGATACGTGAAGTCTGCCCCAGATTGAGACAGTTTCTGCTGCACAAGTTTGCCGGTCTGGCGGGCTCGTTCTCGTCCGGCCAGAGGGTTAGCTACGATGGCTATCCGCATAGGTTTTCTCCTTACAGATGTATTTTCTTTTCAAGTGCATGAATTGTTCCAGGCAAGCCCCGCTGGGGCATGATTGCGTCACATGCTTCGACGGTGCGATCTAGCTGCCCGCTGTCTGGCTCCGAGAGATATTCGCCTTCAGCAATGCAGGTTCCTGGGTACCGAGCAAAGATTATCTTCCTCAGAAAGACGTCAGGAGGAATTCCCCGGAGGCATCCGGAATAAAAAAGAATCCAGCAATGTAGGGGGAACCATCATGTTTTGGAACGACAAGGGCATTATCGCACTGCTCACATTAGGTGTCATTGTTGTGTTCGTGTTCCTGGGTTGGGTTGCTGCTCTCCA
>PWMW01000106.1 GCA_003559095.1 Clostridiales bacterium
ACATTGGCTCCGAAGTGGCCCTGGCAGTGCGCTGGCCGGGCCGGGTGCAGCCAGGTCGAGTCATCGATGACTTCGTCAACATCATGGACTTGGCTCCTACCTTTGCCGAAGCCGCTGGTGTTACTCTACCTGAACCGGTTGCCGGCAAGAGCTTGGTTCCACTGTTAGAACGGCCAGAATCCGGCCAGGTGGAATCAGAACGAACCTTCGTGGTTACGGGTCGCGAACGCCACGTTAATGACGCTCGCGAAGGTGATCTGCCATATCCGCAGCGGTCGATCCGTACCAAGGATTTTTTGTATATTATTAACTTTGAGCCGGACCGTTGGCCCATGGGCGATCCGAAAGGCCTTGATGACCCAGATAAGGCGCCTCCCGAATACTTGGATCTGCAGTGGAAGACAAGAACAGCCTATGCAGATTTGGATGCCAGTCCGACCAAAGCATGGATGGTGTATCACCGCGGCGATGAGGAAGTGCGACCGCTGTTCCAACTGGCGTTCGGCAAACGTCCTTACGCCGAGCTCTATGATCTTGCCAAAGATCCGCACTACATGAACAATGTGGCTGGACAGCCAGAATATCAAGCTGTGGAGGATCAGCTGCACCAGCAACTGCTGCAGGTTCTAACCGAACAACAGGATCCACGAGTCGTGGAGCAGCCGTGTCGGTTTGAACAGGCGCCGTACGCAGGACCGCTGGCGGACTTTCAAACACTGCTCTAGCAGTCCTGTCTCATAGAGAGCACTGCGTGGTTAACGACGGAGTACGAAATGCCGCGTAGCAGGCATTTCCCCGAGCGGAACAGTCAACATTGGGCGTTGGAACCCGGCTGTGCAACAGGCCTGCTGGCAGTCCTGTCTCATAGAGAGCACTGCGTGGTTAACGACGGAGTACGAAATGCGGCGTAGCAGGCATTTCCCCGAGCGGAACAGTCAACGAGAGCACTGCTTGGTTAACGACTGAGCTGGAAACGCCTTTCAACAGGCGTTTCTCCGAGTCGAACCGTAGATCCTCAAGGAAATGGGGAGTTTTCATGAAGAAACAAGGTCTACTGCATGGGCGCTTGTCACAAATCACGGCCGAACTCGGCCACGGCGATACACTCTGTATTGGCGATGCCGGACTGCCAATTCCACCGGATGTGGAACGAATCGACCTGGCTGTGAGTCCTAATGTACCAGGATTTCTGCCGGTGTTGGAGGCTATTTCGTCTGAACTAGCAGTCGAAGGATTCTTCCTCGCCGAAGAAACCCACCAGCAATCGCCGCAGATGTGGGAGGATATCCTGAAAGTGCTCGGGCGGGATGGTCTAGAACTGACGGACCATGAGTCATTGAAAGCCGCCAGCAGGCGATGCCGAGCGGTGGTCCGTACCGGCGAATGTACACCGTATGCCAATGTGATCTTGCGGGCCGGTGTAACGTTTTAACCGACCATGATTGGACAAACCTCCCTTGAACCTGGTGCCTGGGAGTTTCTCCCAGATACCAGGTTCGCTGCTTTGCTTCCTTGTTTTGGTTTCCCGGTTTTGCGGCGGTTCGTACTCCGCCGTAAACCACGCGGGATCACATATTGAACACACTGGCTCGTCATTCGTCAGGAGGGGAGAGGACAAGCTATGCAGAGGACCGAAAGCAGCGCCAGCGAGCCACAAACGCCCAAGGCGCGCCTCCCAGAGAATGGCGGCACCGCTAACCACCCTTCTGGTGGTACACCACCGCAGTGGAACATTGGGATTGTTGCCCACGTTGATGCGGGCAAGACGACCTTGACCGAACAAATGCTGTTTCAAGCCGGAGCCATTCCCCAGCTAGGACGGGTTGATCACGGAACCGCCCACAGCGATGATCTTGCTGTGGAGCGCTTGCGCGGGATTTCCGTGCGCAGTGCCGCCCAAGTTCTAGCATGGCGGCATGCTTGGATTGGCCTCGTGGATACACCTGGTCATGTGGACTTCGCCGCCGAGGTGGAACGCAGCCTGCAGATTTTGGATGGCGCCATCTTATTGGTGTCTGCCGTCGATGGTGTGCAGTCCCACACGCGATCTTTGTGGAACGCTCTCCAAGCCATGCGCATTCCCTGCTTGATCTGCATCAACAAAGTGGATCGCGTCGGGGCGCGACCGCTGGAGGTGATGGCAGAACTGCGTCAGCAGTTGGGCGTGCAGGTTGTTCCAGTTCAGCGCCTGGTCGATTGGGGTTCTACCCAATGTTCCATTCGCAGTCTGCTGCCCAGCGCCGCGACCTTCGCCGACCAAGAGCAGATATTGGAAGCTCTGGCTGAGACGGATGCGGCTGCTCTGGAGGCATTCGTGGAGGAATCTCCGCTTCCGCCAGATGATCTGCTTGGTACCATCGCTCGGCAGACAGCGGCGGCATCTGTGACACCTGTTTTTTTCGGTGCGGCTTTGCACGGTTTAGGAGTTACCGAACTTCTCGATGGCATTCTCCAGTTTGTTCCGCGCTGGCTGCAACCTTCCCGATCGGTGATGGAGTCTAAGCCCAGCGAAGCAAAGGAGCGGCCGGAAAGCACTGGAACGTCATCTGCGCAACGACCAGCGGATCATCGTGCTCCCCTAGCAGCGCTTGTCTTCAAGTTAGAGCATCATCCACGAAAGGGCCGCCGTGCCTATATTCGCGTGTTCCAGGGAATCGTGGCCATTCGAGATTCGGTCTCCAACGCCACCCAAGCCAGCGAAGGCAAAATTACCGCTGTGGAGCGCCTGCAGCCACCGCATACGCCGAGCGAACCTTGGGCAGGCCCCGGGCATCTTGCAGTTATCCATGGTCTGCCAGATATCCAAGTCGGTGACATTCTCGGCGAGGCCGCCGCCGTCCCGCCAGCTTACAGCATGGCTCGACCGCTGATCCGCGTCCAGGTTCATCCCGCCGAAGACCAACAGTTCACCGCTCTCGGCCACGCTTTGGAACAACTGAGCGCCGAAGACCCTGCCTTAGCTTTGGAGTGGTGGCGTGAGGAGCGAGAACTGTACATCAGTATGATGGGCAGTATCCAAATGGAAATCCTAACAGTCCTTTTGCAGGAACGCTTTGGTTTAGCTGTTGAATTTGGAGCCCCGACAGTGATCTACAAAGAACGGCTGGCAAAGCCCACGGAAGGC
>PWMW01000142.1 GCA_003559095.1 Clostridiales bacterium
CGCCAAACGGGGATCCACTGCTCCTGCGTTAAGATTGGCTGCTGGCAATGACAGTACCTCCTTCCACCACTTGCGCGCCCAAGACATTCCGAAAATGCCCGAGAGCCCAACGATGGCCATCCGCATCGAAGCTCTGCACGGCATCGGCGTGTACCACAAGTTGGTAACCAAGGTTGTAAGCGTCCACCGCCGTATGCAGAACACAGATATCTGTGCAGACCCCGGCCAGATGAAGCTCTTGAATGCCTCGGGCCCGCAGCCGCAGATCCAAGTCCGTTCCCGCAAAGGCACTGTAGCGTGTCTTAGCCATTTCGTAGAGCTGTGCGGAGTCCCGGCATCGCTGCACAACATCCTCCAATTGCCCATACAGCTGCCGACCTGCGGAACCTGCAATGTTATGCTCCGGAAACAGTCGGCTTTCAGGATGATACGGGTCATCCGATGTGTGGAAATCCACAGCCATAACCACGTATTGCTCCTGTTGGAGAAACTCGCCGGTCAGTTGGACAATGCGTTCTTCCAACCCCTGCCCAGGGGCTCCGCAGGTCAGACGGCCTTCATCAGCAACAAAATCCACCGTATAGTCCACCACGATCAGAGCTCGTTTCACGTCGATAACCACCCTTCACACGTTTTTTTACCACAGTTCCTGCAGATGAACAATGGGAACAGCCAGACCACGCACGGTTTCGGTCTGGCCCGGCAGAACGGCGAACACCACAGCCACCACCTGGCCCTGCTCGTTCAGAACTGGGCTCCCGCTGCTGCCGGGGTAGATACTGCCTTCAATCAAGTAGACCCAACTGCCCGCTTCCATTTGGACTACCGCCGTCATGGTAGCTGGTACCGCCACCCGCGGAAAGCCCAAGGGATTGCCCAGCACGGTCAGGGCGTCTCCAGCCTGGGGTACCCCCGTTAGGAGCACAGGCAGAATGGGCAGAGACTCCTGCTGCAGCGGCACAATAGCCAAGTCCATATCTTCATGAACGGTCCAGTTTGCCACAGTAAACTGCTTGCCATCAGGGAAACGGATAACGGCGTTCCATGCGTCTGCTAATACGTGAGCATTGGTCACAATGAGACCGTCGGAAAGCACATTGAAGCCTGTCCCCCGCCGTACGCCTCCCGCCTGTGCCGAACTATAGGCCTGGATTTCCACAACGGCCCGCTCGGCGGCATACAGGTTCCGTTCTTCTTTCACCTGCGGTGACTGGCGGAGAAAGTCCAAGGACGGCAGGGACCACAGTGACAACCAGGCACTGCCGGCATACGCTACGAAGGAGGCTGCCACCAAGAGGGCCACCACACGCACCAGCAGAGGAATTCGCCGCGGCGGCACGTAGTCACCGCCTTCGTCATCCATACGATTCAGTTCCACAACATCATTGTAATCCGGCATCTCCACCGGAGATAGCCTTTCATCGCGCGGTGAAGGTCGTCGCGAACGAGGATCCATAGGACTCCGCCCTTTCCCGTCACTGCCTCAAGATCTCGGCCTTGGGCAGAGAGCGCTAACCAACCATCGATCTGTCATGCCTTTCCGGACGGGCCTGCTGCCAGAGGGTCATTACAAAGCCGGCCAGGGCTGAACCGGCCAAAATCATCCAAAGGGCGCCGAACGACACTGCAGCCACCGAACCCAAGGCCATGGCCCCGGCGGACAGACCCAAGTCAAAGGCATTATTGAGATGGGCTACCACCTGGGACCGGTGCTGCACGGCCACCAAGTCCATGGCATGGGCCAGCATCACAGCACCGACACTGGCCACGCCGATTCCCACCAATGCGGCAGATAGAAGGAGCAATGGGTATCCCGCAGCCCAGGGCAGAATGGCCATGCCGGCCGCCACGCAGAGAAACGATGGCAGCGCCACGGGAAATCGACCCACACGATCGGAAAGATCACCGGAGATCATGCCGCCCACAATGTGCAGCACTGCCAAAACGGTGAAATAGATGCCCACATTGGCGACACCCAAATGGATGCCATACAGTGGTAGAAAGGCGTTCACCGCGCCCATGACGGCAGTGACTGAGGCAATGGCCAACGCCGACAGCAGCAGCGGCCCGGTCATCCGCACCTTTGTGGGCACTCCCGCCTCCCCTTGATTGGGTGCAACCTCCGGTTCGCGGATCTGCAGGCCGGCCAAGATAATGCCTAGGCTCAAAAGGGCTGCAACGGTGAACAGCCAGCCGTAGCCAAACCGTTCAATCATGGCAAAGCCAATGGCGGGAAATATGGCCATGGAAAGGCCGCCCATAACGCCGTACCACCCCATGACGGTTCCCCGTTTGTCCACGGGCGCCAGATCTATGAGCAGAGTTTGGCTGGCTACAATATACCCACCCAGGGACAAGGCATGGTAAGCTCGCACCAAGAACAAATACCAAAAGGCGTCATGCAGCAGATACAACAGCGGTCCGGTGACGGCGAAGAAACCTGACCAGAGTAGAAGCTTGCGGCGGCCAATGCGATCGGACCATTTGGCCAAAAAAGGCCGCTGCAGCACGGCAGCAAAGGTAATCAAGCCTCCCAAAAGGCCGATGATACGCTCCGAACCTCCCAAAGACGCAATGTACACCGGGAACGTCGGCATAAGCAGATTGAACCCCGAAAAAAACAGCAATGTTGCTAGGAACACGAAGAAGATATCTTTTGTCAGAACGCCCCGCATGGAATGACCGCCTCTCGAAAGGTTCCTTTCTAAAACATTCCACCGCAGCTGGCCAAATCCTGCCGTGAAACCCTATGAACGAAGGCTTCGGTGGGTTTTTCCACTGTCAAGCAGGATTTGCTGGAGGCTAGCAAGAATCAAGTGACAGTACACCATGGCCCGCAAGGGTCTCCAGAGGAATGGGGGCATAGCCTCGATACCGTATGCGTTGGGCTGGGGCAGGGCATGGTAGATTGCGATCGGTTGCGTGTGATCAGGATTGCCACTGCCGGTGGTGTCACTGAAGCTGCGCCGGAACGGCGGCTAACTTTCCGATATAGAAATAATGTTGAGCGCTCGACTTAACCCTCGAAAAATGCCATCCTAGCATTCTTTCTTCGGGTTAGGGGCTGCAAGCCTTACTTAGGCATAGCCTTGCTCAACCAGCCTCAGTCTGTGTGCAGAC
>PWMW01000047.1 GCA_003559095.1 Clostridiales bacterium
GAGACACCGGATGTACCTGGCAGCAAACATTGGGATCATCACTGCGTCAGGATGGCCAACTTCGTTGAGCTGGAGCACGAACGGTGGGGGCGTTACCTTTTTATTAATACCCATCTCGATCATCAGTCACCACTAGCTCGCCTTAAGGGCGCCGAACTCATTGGTGTCTTCATCCAAAACAGCGGATCGCCTGCTGTTCTCACAGGTGACATGAATGCGGACCCCACCAGTGAACCGGTGCAGGTCTACTCCCGGTATGGTCTGCATGATGCTGGCTTTCCCTATGCCAATGACAGCAGTACCTTTCATGATTTTGGACGCCGCCGCGGTGCCGTGATCGACTATGTCTTCCACACCGAACACTGGCAGACCAACAGCTGCCGCATCATTACCGACAAACCGAACGGCATGTATCCCAGTGATCATTATCCGGTGATGGCAGAGTTGAACTGGCGAACCACATAAAAAAAGAGCTGAACCTAGGTTCAGCTCTTTTTTGGACTATAACCAACTACGCAGCTCCAACGCCTCTGTCAAACGTTCCAAGGATACAAGGTAGGCTGCCATCCGCAGGCTCACAGACTGGTCTTCCTTCATGCTCCATGTCCGCTCAAAGGCTTGTTCCATGGTGGTCTGCAGTTTATCAGCAACCTCTTCCGCCGTCCAATAATACCCCATCTGGTTTTGCACCCATTCATAGTACGAAACCACAACGCCGCCGGCGTTGGCCAGGATGTCAGGAATGACCACAATTCCCCGTTCTTCGAGGATTTCATCGGCCTCCGGTGTGGTGGGGCCATTGGCGGCTTCCGCCACAATCTTCGCCTTGATTTCGTGGGCGTTGTCTTCCGTGATTTGGTTTTCCAGCGCTGCCGGTACCAGCACTGTACATTCCAGTGCCAGAAGCTGCTCGTTGCTGATCTCCTCGGCGCCGGCAAAACCCAGTACCGAACCGGTTTCTTCTTTATGGCGAATTAGCGCCGGCACGTCCAAACCTTTTTCAGCGTAGATGGCGCCGGAGGAATCGCTGACCGCCTGAATGGTCACATCCCACTCATCCAACAGAACGGCCACGTTGCAGCCGGCATTGCCAAATCCTTGAATGACGCAGGTACTCTTTTCCAACGGAATCCCCAGCTTGGATGCGGCGTCACGAATGGTGAAAACGCAGCCCTGGGCGGTGGCTGTGTCGCGCCCGGCTGAGCCACCGATGACCAATGGTTTGCCGGTGATTACGCCAAAATGATTGATCCCCGCCCGGCTCTTTGCGTACTCATCGGTCATCCATGCCATGATCTTGCTGTTGGTGTACACATCCGGGGCAGGTATGTCCTGGTCAGGGCCAAGGTTGCGGGCCAGCGCTTGTATGTAACCCCGGCTGAGGCGTTCTAGTTCACCCTGGGACATCTTCCTAGGGTTACAGATAACGCCGCCTTTGCCCCCTCCGTAAGGTAAGCCGACCACACCGCATTTGAATGTCATCCACATACTGAGTGCCATGACCTCTTCTTGTGTAACATCAGGATGAAAGCGAATTCCACCTTTGCAGGGCCCTAACACTTCGGTATGCTGGGAACGGTAGCCAATAAATGTCTTCATGCTCCCATCATCCATCTTTACAGGGATGGAGACCTGAATGACACGGCGAGGATATTTAAGAACCTCATATACGTCGTCGGGTAGGTTCATCAGCCGCCGTGCTTCGTCCAACTGTTCTTGAACCATGGTTAGTGCACTGCTCATTGTTTCACCTCAAAGTCGTATTGGAGTCTCTACATTATTCGTGACAAATGGACGGGTTCCTTTGGTTTTTCGCATTAAAAGTGTTAAAAAAAGAAAAAAACAGCCTTTTCCAAGGCTGTTTTTAACGGTAACTGCTATCATTGCGAGCCAAACAACTCTTCACCGAGTTTTTCGTTCACGGTATTCATAACTTCACCAAACGCCTGCTGGGCTTTGATGAGGTTCTGCAGAGTCAAGTTGTTCTGGGCCTGCTGTTCGAGAGACTGAAACTGCGAGATCTGGTCAGGCGTAATCTGCTGACCTTGGGCTTGAGCCTGCTGCAGCTCCTGCTGAGCTGTCTGGAGCTGTGTCAAGAGGTCCTGGGCGACGGGGTCCAATTTGACGCGTGTCTGGGCGGAGTTCAGGCCCTGGTATTCCTCAGTTTCCTTCATGACATCGGCAAGCTCTTTGGCCTTGGTTTCTAAGCTCAAAAAATGCACCTCCAAAAATTGTCGTACAGTCCCTTATTCCCGATGAACTAAGGATCTCCTGCAACGTTTTTTGTCAGTGTCCGACTGCGCCTTGGGGGAGCGGAACCGTTGGCTGCGTATTGGGAACGCATTGGATCTGCGCCCCGGCACTGGCAGCGCCAGCGCTCGCTGTTGTGATCCCAACAGAACCCGTCTTGTGGGTGGAACGCACGAATACAGCTGCGCGTCCCACTTCGAGACTGACCGGTTTTTCTCCAACTAACACTGCCGGCCCGGTGACGCTGAATGTCACGCAGTGGTGAGCACAAGGGAAAGTACGTCCATTCGCATCGCACATATGCACACTCAGGCGCGTCCAGTCGCTGCCGTCGGCCCAAAGCTGTTCGTGGTCCGCCACCAACCGCAGTTGACGAGCAGCTCCCATGGCTGTCAAGGTTTCCATAGTGCCAGTGACACCCCTGATTTTGCCGACTAACTTCAATTCTACCATGCGGGAGCCCCATGGCCACGGGATACTCGGGAGCACGAACGGTGGGTGCGGCAGATGGGGGAAGTGCTCCCGGTCAGGCAGCGCGGTGCACAATTTCTCGTTGTTCATATATACATCCATGGTGTCACAGTTGCTGAAAATCGTTAACGGGCTGATTCCTCCCGCGGAAAGGTCGCCTTGAGTTAGATGCATAGCTGGGAACAAAACAACTTCCTCGTGAGGATCCTTCTGGCTGCGGTAAAAATGGGCGGCAAACTCGGGCTGCCGAAGGATATCCACAACCCCGTGATAGCAGATGCGATCACCAGAGCCAAAATCCACATGGGTGTTGTAGTCAAATGCACACCAACCGATGGCGCCAGGCACGTTATCCATGCCATACTGCTCGTTATGGATTTTGGC
>PWMW01000045.1 GCA_003559095.1 Clostridiales bacterium
CACACCCGGGTTTCGCCGTTCGATGATCAAACTGTCGGTTTCTCCATACAGTAGTTGGAGTTGTTTTTGGCTGTTGACACGGCCAGCCACCCACAGCATCGACAATACACAGTGGCGACCATCACCGCCTTCACCGAAGCAATCTCTTATGGATGAGGAGGCATCGCTGACCTGGCAACCCGTCTGTTCTCATCGCGCGTTCACGTCTGCCGGGAGCTAGATCCCCTCCAAGAAGCCAATATCCGAAGCTTCGATGCCGAGCGCGTCACAGACCTCCCAAGGGACCGCACCGCCAAACCGGCCCACGGAACGCCGGATCGCGTGCTGATCACTGCCCACCACGAACTGCACGCCGCAGGCCTGCCATATGCGGTAGATCGCCAACATTATGGACAAAGGGGCCGGAAGATTCGCCGCCCGGGCCCGTTCCCACGTGTTCCCGTTGATCTCGAGAGGTATGCCGCACTCCACCGCTGTCTGTCCTACTGCCACAGGGTCCAAACGAGAAAACCGCCTAAGTTCAGCCTGCGTAAACACCAGGGACTCCCGCAGCGAGAGCTCTCTTAACCACGGCGGAATAGGTGCCTTCACCAAGTGGAGATTCACGGCATGACGCAGCGGGTGGGCCCCGAAGATTGGTTTGCCAGTGGCCGCTCGGAATGCGGCCATCTCCTGGAAGCGCTCCTGGAGACTGAGAGTATTGGCACTGCAGCTGGCTGCAGCTAGATCCGCTTCGCAGATGAAGTAGTCTGCGGCATCGACCAACGGCTGGGGGATGTCGGCCAAGGCAAAGCTCGGTGGTACTTCCGGTGCGAACAACAGCCTCAGCGAAGGGAACTCAGCACGCACATTGTCCAAGTCTGCCCGCAGTGCCAGCAGCCCCTGCAAGTCTTGAGAATAGGCAGGATTGGTCAGGACCTGCTGAGGCCTAAGGTACAAGTCCAGATGGTCTGTAATCCCCAAAACTCGGCGCCCGGTCATGACAGCGTGTTCCAAATAGTGTTTCAGGGTGAGCCCTTCTTGCCGCTCCAGCCCGGCGTGGTAGTGCAGGTCAATGGTATGAATCATCCCATCATCCTTTCTCCCAGCATAGACACACATTCTATCAGCCCTTGTGCAGCACCGCATAAAGGATACTGATATGGGCAGCGTAATACGTGGGCAGGATCAAAAAACCCCAGCCCTTATTGCCAACAAAATCCACTTCGGCGATGATCGTATCTGAGAACAGAATCAGGGCGATCCCCAAGATCATCCAACCACGAGCCACCCCGGGAAGCAGCAGTCCTGCAGCTGCCGCCAAGGACAGGCAGGATATGACGACATAGAAAAACATCGCCCAAGCCAGAGCGCCTTGTTCTACCGCGGGCCGCAGACGCAGGGCAAAGTACACCCCATACACGGCCAGCAAAAGCACAAACAGGAGTAGACGGGGACTACCGTTCAGCCAAGTGAACAGCAAGTAACCCACATGAGCCACGAAGAAACTCAGTACACCAAACAGATAATACGATGGATGGTGCTCTTTGTGGGAAAGGAAAAAATCTCCGACGATAGAGAATACAAAGGCAGCGGCGATGATCCAGACCAATGAGGGAAGGCCCCTGCCTAGAGCCACCAAGGCCATCATTGCCAAACAAGACAAGGTGACCGCTGCTTTCCAGCGAAAGTCATTGGTGCGCAGGGCCAGCACAGCGAAGAATGCTGGCAGGACTCCTGTCAGATAGATGCCCACATTAATCCCTCCTATGGCGATTCCGTCAGCTCGCAAGCTGCCCCATAGAACCACCTTTCAGCAGTGGACTGCGGCAATCCTCCCCCAATATTGGAGTCCCGTCATCCGAAGGACGTAACAAACAAGGGGAGTGCATCTGATGCACTCCCCCTTTGCGCTGCCCGGTCCAACGACCGCAAGAGAACGTCTCAGGATCCCTTGCCCAGCTCCTCAAGGAAATCCAGACCCAGTGCCCGCTATCGGGAACATTTCGCGGGTTCTGGTTGACCACAATGGGATGTGGTGTGTCGACCACCGTGCCAATGGTCCACAGATTCTCCGTTTGGGCATGCCGTTGTGGTTCCGTCTGCATGCAGGGCTTTCCAGGAACACGGGAGCCCCATTCACGGGCATGTTTACCGGTTGGCTAGAGCCAACGTCGAGCGAAAACGAACCTCGGTAATGAAGGTTCCCGTGCCGGATACTTCCCGGGCAGGAAGTCGATGGTCTGTCTCGAACACGTAGCGATGTTCGGGGTTCACCGTCACCATGACCTGGCCCTGGGCATCGGTTTCCACCTCATCCACTTCGTCATACAGTGTAATGTCCTCTGCCAAAGACTGGAACACCTCGATCTCTGCGCCACTGACGGGCTCGCCCTCATAATGCACTGCCAATGTCAAGTCGACCAGACCATCGGCCCGCTGGTCCTCAGAAACGACGGCAATTTCGAGACTGAGACCAACAGGTTCGTGAACCCAAGTGCCGGCTTCACCAACCCAGACAATGCTGCTTCCGAAGTCGCGAATCTCTTGCAGACGGTAGCGATTAGGTTCCCGCTCCAAAGCCAAACGCCATTGGCCTTCTTGGTCAAGGGCCATGGAAGCGTACTGGTAGGTTGCTGCCCGAGCCATGTCCACAGGCTGAGCTGCACCGTCTGGCCCGATGACATGAAGACTGAGTTCCGTCATATCCCTATCTTCCATTGGATCGTCGGGGTGGGCATAAAAAGCCAGCACTGAGAACATCTCATCCTGTGAAACCTGGTACGGTGCCTCCACCCAAATGCAGTGTGCCCAAGCCGTGCTGGATACCAACAGCACCAGAAGGAACGTCAACGTGCCAGTTCGTTTTGCTTTGTTGTTTACCATGAAACAACCTCCTGAGTTTTATGTTGTGACCTCCGAAGAGACATTGCCTACCGTCAGTGTGCCGTGAATGCCACCTCCTCAGCACCAATGGTCTGTTCTACTTCTGCATCTACCCCATAGTCTATAGGGGACAGTTCCTATAGCAGCTTTCGCCCGCGGAGCCTCTCCCATGCACCCCAGCGGCTGACAGGGCCGTCGGCAGAGCATTGATCTGCCGCCCACAGTCTGC
>PWMW01000398.1 GCA_003559095.1 Clostridiales bacterium
GTGGGATCGGTTTTTCAGTTTTATGATTAACTGTGCCGTGTATTTCCATCAAAACGGTCTTCAGCCATATACCCAGGTTGGCAGGGAAAGGAGCCGTCTGGTTCAGACAACCAATGAAGAATTTGCAGGATGGGTTGAGAACGCGCTTGGTGAACCAGAGGGAGAATACGATACCAAGGACCTGTATGAGCAATATAAGCAGGAAACGGGTGATGTAGACCCTACAGTAACGGCAAGAAGATTCAATGCATGGATCAAGACCTATGGGGAATTCAAGGGATGGGAGCTTCGCAGTAGAGAAAGCAATGGCAGGAAGAAAATATCGTTTTTGAGATCATAAGCCGCCTTGTCAGTGGTGAAGTGGTGAGGTTCTAAAAGGTATCTGGTCGAGCGACCCACTGCCGGATTTTATGAGCTCTCGCCACTTTACCACTGCGGGTCATTTTTTGGAGTCAAAGCTTCCCCAAAATCTTATACCCATTCACCCGCTCCCCATTAACAGCCACCTTACAAGGCTTCACACCGAAAACTGATTTAAGGTCTGTTGCTTTTGGTTTCTGCTCAATACCCAACATATCAAAGGCTTCCTGTAGATCGGTCTTAACCTGGGACAAAGGTATTTTCTTCCCTTTCCTGTATGTGTAGGAGTCCAGCAAGTCCCTTACTTTCGCAGGATTACTCAATGTTTTTTCTTTGAGCACCTCTGCTTTTACACGTTTCTTATGGTACTCCAAGGAGACGATTTTATCATAGCCGATCGTATCAAATGCCTGTGGTATCAAAGGATACAGCTTCTCTATCAGTCTTTTATTCTGTTCATCAGACACAGATAATACCTGAAGTGGATAACTCCAGTTCTTGTATAGCTCAACTAGCTCCTTGAAACTTTTCCGTTGTATTCCCATTCGTACTGCCTCCAGCCTGTTCAGGTTTATGTCACCTGGCGGCACAGAATTGAACTTGTATGGAATGCCATTTATGGGTTCAGTATGCGAACCTTTACTCTGAAGAGGCTTACCTTCATTATCTCTTTTTACGTAATAGGTATGATGTAGGGCAGCATATTGTTGCATCTTTGCACATTTGGCTGTCTCATTAACTTCAATACATTTTCCATTAACGATCAGATATGTGGAATCCTCCTGTTTAATGCCCTCCAGCATATATTTCCTGGCAACTGCATCTGTCAGGCTACGGTATGATTGTACTGTTTCCTCAGCCTTCCTGAGGTTATTCTTTACATACTCAACATAGACAGACTATTCCATCCCACAGTATGGAGAAGGGGAATAGATAATCTTAGCCCAGTTTTTCTTCTTAGCAATTCTGTTCCTACCGATGATCTGGGGGATTGTGGTCATAATGTCATACTTTGTGTGATCTTGTCTTCCATCCGAAACAATGTAAGTGATCCCGTCCTCATCTTTAAGATCTGAGCCTTCAAAGGCCGTTGAGGTAATGAAATTAAGCTTCTTAGAGAAATCTGACAGTTGACCAATATCATATTTAGCTCTAATAGTTTCACGAAGCCTTTTCTTGTTGTCCTGATTATCTGCACAAACTATACGAACATCTTCATGGGTGACATCAACTTTTTTTAAGTGATAAGTAATATCAATGATGCCCTGGATGGAGTTTAAGAAAAAATATGCATTCCCCTGATGTTTCCCTGTAGTGTATTCGTAAGCAATATTTGCCACGACTGGATACAGCTGATTATGCTCCAGGACTGAATAATCAAGGGTTACAAGCTCCAGGTTATCCCATTTAACAGAAACTTCAGGGATTCCTTGAAGAACTTTTGGTAGAAACTCAGACCGAACAGGCGTTGCCGTCATAAAGACGTGCTCCCTAAACTCAGCATACAGTTGCAATACTTCGTTTACAGCTTTATACCGGAAGGCACCGCTATTGATTAGCAGGTGATATTCATCCACCAGAATTTTATATTCCTGCACCCTGCTACCCAGACCATCCACAACCTTGTGTAAAGAGTCGTAAGTGACCATAATTTTATTGCCTTCAAATTCCGCTATGTCAGAAGTTGTAAATCCCTCTCCATATACAGGTAAGACGTTAACATTATGCTCAGTGCACCACTCCATTTTGTTTTTGATCAGACTTACATAGGGCATGCACAGTACGTAGGGCACATCATTTTCCAAGGCAACCGTTGTTCCGCCGCTTCCTGTCAGCACTTTATTGAACCTGCAGTTTGTAGGAAGATCTGTAAACCCGGGGATCTTACCCAGGTATTTTGCATCTCCGGCATTGATGATCGTTGTTTCATAATTCTCCATAACATATTGATTTTTATATTTGTTTCTTTCTAAAAAAGTGTCCTTTTTTTTTCTATAATATTTTTTTATAAGACCCCAACTAGGAAAAAAAAAGACATTTTCATCCTTAAAAAACCCCTGTATCTCAACAGGGATAAAGGTTTTGGAAGATTTGTGCAAAAAATGAAGTGAAAAGGGTGATTTTGCAGCCTGAACTCAATACAAAGATACGAAAAAAATGGACGAAAAGCAAGTAAATGCCTGATTATTAACTAATAACAAATTATAGGTTTTCTAATGGGGGGTGTTAGTTGTCCTTGATCATAGAACAAGGAGATCTAAATTGTTTTGTGAGGAATGGCACACCATGCCACCATACAAATCTCTGGCTGCATTAATTTCCTGTTAATGGGTTTCAAGGCAAGTAGAACCCACCCCCTACTTTTTACATTTTTCCCCTGACTTATATTCGCTGTCTATTAAATATATAGCTAAAAATGGAAAATGTAATATTTGATTTTTGATTATCTTGCAAAGAGTTTAAGAAATAAGAAGTAGGCACATCCGCTATAATAGGAATGTTGGTAGCATGCTGAAAAAGCCTACCGCACATTCAGGTAAATTTACTAGCTCCGACACACAAACCGAAACTCCAGCTTGCAAAAGAGCCAAATTTTTGCTGACGCACAACACAAGATGCATAAATGAAAATTGTATATTTGTAAGTTAAAGGATTGAATCTATGATTATAGATGAAATAATAAACGATTATAAAGTTGCTAAGGAATCACTTATAGAATATCTA
>PWMW01000247.1 GCA_003559095.1 Clostridiales bacterium
AGCCCATCCCATCAATGACGTCGTCCATCACCGCCTGGAGGTTGCCGCAGGAATGGAGGATCGCCGGCTTACCCGCGGCGTGAATGGCTGCCACGATTCGTTCGTGCCAAGGAAATACCAGGCGGCGCATATCGTCAGTGGCGAGCATGGTCTGGGTCTTAAATCCCCAATCGTCATTGGAGATCACAGCGCCCACAGTATCGTGGGGAGAAGCCAACTGGTAGTAGCGCTCCAGCCGCGAGCCGACGGCGGCAAAAATCCATTCCACCAGCTCGGGATCATCCAAAAGCAAATAACAGAGGGTTTCATAACCCACAAGATCAATGACGTTTTCCAGGACACCCCCGGGACCCAAAGGAATGAGTTTCATTCCACCGGGAAGCAGCTGGGCAGCGGCTTCCAGATTGGTATAGTCGAAACCATCTGGGTCTGGCCAGGGATACTGTTCAAAGGAGCGGCGATCGCGAATCATGCTGCCAGCATTGAGTGACCGCGTCTTTTTTTGGGCCGCTGCCGGGCGGGGAAAGCGGAACTCCGAACCTGGTACCGTGGCATAGTCATACCCGGCTGCTGCAAAGGCCCGAATTAGACGCTCCATTTGCGCCAAAGAATTCTGGGGCTCACGGTACTGAGGGCTGGCCAGTTGATCATACAAGGTTTGGTTCAGAAAAAGCTCGAACAAAGTTGGCCGGTCCGGAACCTCCCGGCGCAGAACGGCGTGGAGGTTGGTGAAGTTAGGTTGAAACACGGCAATCGCTCCTCTCGGCTGGCAGTCTTTGCTGCCAGCTGTCCCTTACAGAATGGCGCTCCACGTCCGGCGTTCCGGTCCTGAACTGCATCCAGGCCTGTCGCACAGATATGTTTCAACGTTGGACGTGGACCGGTCGCTGGCAAGATATGCATGTTCAGCGACGTTTCGTGCGCATCGGCAAGCCATGCATTGTTCTCCGTGAAACGGTTCTGCATGGGTGTTCTTCCTACTGCTTCATACGACATATCTGTCTCCAACCCCTGCCTGCAGCGAACGATGTCTCCCGCAGTGAATGAATGTTTCGCAAGATTGGATAAGCAGCGGCGAACAAATCGTAGTATCATAGACATACCGGGCAGAACCAGCTGGCTGCATCGGTGGGCCAAGGGAGGAGACATGTCTGTGGACTATCTAGGCTGCATCCAAGTGAGCTTGGATCATATCGAGGCTAACATTCATCGATCTCTGACGGTTCCGGAGTTGGCCGCTCTGGTAGGATTCTCGCCCTACCACTATTATCGTATCTTCGGAGCCTATGTTGGCCTGCCAGTCATGGAGTACGTCCGGCGACGACATCAAGGTGTCCACTCCAAAATCCTACCTGGCAAGCAACTTTGGGGAAAAATGGTCATGGAAATCCCAGCTGACGGGATTTCGCGATTCTTGTTTGGCTCTTCGAAGCCACTTTTGAAGTGGACTCCTAGCCCATGCCGCTTCGGAGTTAGTCTCAGGAAAGAAGATCCTGGACATCGCCTTGGACTGTGGCTTCCAAACACACGCCGGTTTCACCAAGGCCTTCCGGCGCGTGTATGGGATGTCGCCCGAACGCTATCGGGTGCATGCCAGTGGCCAAATCCCTGCCAGAGTAGACCTTACTGGACGGCGCATTTACCATAAAGGAGGAATTGTAATGGAACCGAGAATACTGCAGCGTGATGCCTTTGCTGAGGTGGGTTACGCCCTTGAGACCACGGCGGAGGGTGGAGCGAACCAACGGGAGATCCCAAAGTTTTGGGAAAAATACCTGCAGGATAGGCTTCACGCGGCCTTGGAGTGCCAGCCCACAGCTGTCAGCGGCGTGGAGTACGGCGTTTGCTTCCCGCAGGATGTGACGACTGGCCGTTTCACCTACTGTATCGGTTTGGAGATCGGACAGCCCGCACAGGCTGATCCACAGCTGTTCATCGGGCATATTCCCGCGGCCACTTATGCCGTCTTTACGACACCACCGGCGGACAGGGCGTCCTTCAGCACCACCATTCAGCGAACGTGGCAGTACATTTATGAACAATGGTTCCCCGCTTCAGGCTATGAGTTCGCCGCCGGCTGCGCCGACTTTGAGCTATACGATGAACGCTGTTTCGGCAATAAGGACATCGTCATGGACATTTACGTTCCCGTTGCTAGCAGGGGCTAACATGCCCTGTTCCCTCACAACGGCTCCAACCGCAAAGGCAGGTATCACGGGCGTTCCCACCTGTGATACCTGCTTTTTGTGCCCTACCAACGGCGCGGCTCGGATACTGCAACTGACGCCGGCCAGCCCACGGGCAGTACACGCCATAACATTCGAGGCGCTATTGACAGAAATCTGTACAATATGATACTCTAAAACCAACAAACCGACCGTCGGTCGGTAAGGATGGTTGGAGGTGCGCCCATTGCCTAACCCACATGCTCAAAGCCGGCGCCAACAGATACTGCACACTGCTTTGAAGCTGTTCGCCCAGCAAGGCTATGAAGAAACGTCACTGCAGGACATTATTGAGACAGCGGGTGTATCCAAAGGTGGATTCTACCATCATTTTCGCAGCAAAGCGGATCTGGTGGACAGCATCGCTCAGACGATGATGAGCATGGTCTTGACTACCGTGGCCGACGTGGTGAAGCGCAACGACCTCTCTGCCTTGGAGAAGTTAAACGAGCACTTCCGGCTCGTCAACTCCCAAAAAACCCAACATGTCGATGAAGTCACGGTCATCCTGTTTGAGTTGTACAGTGGACACAAGAACCTATTACTGGAAGACCGCATTTTCCGCTTGGGCCGAGACCGTCTAGAACCACTCATTCGGGCGATCATCGACCAGGGTACGGCCGAAGGAACGTTTCGCGTTCCCTATCCGGCTGAAGCAGCGGAACTGTACGTTCACCTGTTCCTATACAACCAGCGGCAGGCAGCGGAGACGTTCACGCAGATCCTGCGAACTAGGAACCCAGAACCGCTTGTTTCCCTCAAGCGGCGGTATGGATTCGTTCAGGACCTGCTAGAGCACACCCTCGGCCTTGCGCCAGGCAGTCTTGTGCTGCAGGAAGTGGCGGCAGCCACCCTCGATGATCTGTGGCAGCAGATTGCTTTGGGGGATGACTGAACGTTTGTGTCGAAAGAACGCCCTTTGGGGCCGAAAAAGGAGTGAGCTACATGGCACTGTTGCAGCTGCAGGATGTGACAAAGATTTACAAGCAAGGAGATATTGAAGTCCATGCTCTGAAGGCAGTGAATTTGGCGGTTGAGGAAGGGGAGTTTACTACAGTTTTCGGACCTTCAGGGTGCGGCAAAACTACTATGCTCAACCTCATTGGGGCTCTAGACCGCCCCACATCTGGAAAGGTTATCTTCGCCGATCAGGATATTGGCTCGCTGAACAAGAACCAACAGGCTATGCACCGCCGCCGCAATATCGGCTTTATTTTTCAGAGCCATAACCTGATCCCTGTACTTACTGCCTTCGAAAACGTCGAATTCGCCCTGCAGATCGCCGCCGATGGCAGCGGGAACACGGCAGATCAGGTACGTCAGATTCTCGAGGAGGTGGGTTTGGGTACCATGCTTAACCGGCGCCCTAACGCCCTCTCTGGAGGACAAATGCAGCGGATCGCGGTAGCTAGGGCCCTGGTCAAACAGCCGAAATTGGTCTTGGCCGATGAACCCACAGCCAACCTAGACTCCGAAACCAGCAAGGAAGTTCTGGAGATCATGGTCCGCATGAACCGCGAACTGAAAACAACCTTCATCTTCTCCACCCACGACCCCATGGTCATGGATTATGCCCACCGGGTGGTGGAGATTCGCGACGGTGAGATCGCCAAGGATGAAAGGAAGGATGAATGATGTATCTCGTTCGTATTGCCCTGCGCAATGTAATGCGCCGCCGCAGCCGAACACTGGTCATCGGGAGCATTCTTGCCATCGCTGTTGTGTTCTTTCTGCTCATGGAATCGCTGATGGTAGCCCTGATGGATCTGTCCTTCCAAAATGCCATCGACTTCGAAACACCACATATTGAAGTGAGCCGGCAGGGACTGATCGATGACGAGGGACGCAATCGGGCCCTGCCGTTGGAGGAAAGCTTCCGCATTGACAGCGACACCCGCCAAGCCATAGAAGAGTTGGCCACCTACCAGGCGGCTGTGCCCATCTTGGATTTTTCGGCAGAATTCATCGCCGGCCGCCACAGCTTTCCGGTATTGGTGCGTTCTATCGAGCCTGGTTCGTTTCAAGAGGTCTTTCGGCACCACGAACATCTGCAGGCTGGAAGCTTCTTGGAGGAAGGACAGCCTGGTGTTGTCATTGGCCAGCGACTGGCTGAGTTCTTTGAGCTGGATGTGGGCGACTTCTTCACCCTGCGTTTTCGGGATCAACAGGGCTCATTCAATACCATGGAAGGCGAAGTCCGCGGAATTTTGGACACGCCGCATCCCGAGGTAAATATGCGGACTGTACTGGTCAATCGCCAGGAAGCTGCTGCCCGTCTGGGGCTGCCTGATGATGCGGCTAATCGATGGATGATCCGGCTCAGCCACCGCCAAACGGCGCCAGAGCAAGCACAAGCACTGCAGAGGAACCTAACGGACAGTGACCTGGTGGCCCGTTCCTACCGGGAAGCGGCGGAGTTCTTGGTCTCTGTGGAAGCTTGGGGATATATCGAAACGTACTTCATCTTGGCCCTCTTTTTGCTGGTCGGAGCCGTAGGCATCGCGGCAGCCATTGTGCTTTCGGCGCTGGAACGGGTATCCGAAATTGGCATCATGAAGGCCATGGGATTGCGTGAAACGGAGATTGTCCGGGTCTTCCTCCTGGAAGCAGGAGGCATCGGACTCGTGGGCGGTCTTATCGGATGCCTGCTGGGAGCCATTGGCGTGGGCCTCTTTGCCATCTACGGACTGGACATTTCCTACTTTCTGGATATTGAAGCGCTCAGTGCCTTCCCCCTACGGGGCCATCTCTACGGCGCATGGAATCCCAGCTCATTCCTGTTAATCCTAGCCATCGTTGTGGTTATTTCCCTGCTCTCTGGCCTACTGCCAGCTAGGTTGGCGGCGAAAAAAGATCCCATCGACGCCATTCGCCGTCATTAAACTCGGTAATGGTTCCAACGTGGGAAGGAGGATCCGACGTGTATCTAGCCAAAATTGCCTGGCGAAACCTCAAACGCAATACATCCCGAACGGGAATCGCGGTAGCAGCCATTGCCGTTGTAGTGCTGATTGTTGTGTTTGCCCGTGGGTTCATGGTGGGAATGACAGAATCCATGTTCTCTGCTTACATTGACAACAACCTTGGTCATGTTCGTATCGTAACGGAAGACTACAAGTTGCGCGAAATGCTGGTACCGCTCGACTATCTGGTGGATGGTTTGGACGGCCAGGGGGCACAGAGTATGGTTGAGGAAATTAATGAACTGGCCTCCGTGCAGTACACTCTGCCCCGAGTTCAGTTCGGCGCCATGGCTACGCGCGGCGATGAGCTCATCCGGATGATGGGAATCGGCACCGACATGGCCGTGGAAGAACGCCGTGGTCTGCTTACTGGGGAACTGGCGGCAGGCCGTCTGCCTGCCGAAGACGATGAAATCCTTGTGGGCAGCGGTCTCCTCAAGGATCTGGGCGCCGAAGTAGGCGATCGCGTAACTTTGGTTTTCGCCGACTATTATCAATCCCTGCGGGGCAAGACATTTACCATCGCCGGTGTACGTCATTCGGGCATCGGAGACTTGGACAACCATTTGTTCTATCTGCCCTTAGCCACAGCTCAAGACATGTTGTGGTTGGAGGACGAGGTGACGGAGATCCTTGTGTTTGGCGCTCGTTCGGACCAGGCTGACGCCATCCAATTAGCCATCACGGAGCATCTCGGCGATGCCGACTCCCAGCGCTATTCAGTTTCGGCCTGGAACAGAGGTGACGGCCTCATCGAGATGTACTCCACCGTCGACGATATCATGGTCTTGGTGTACATTCTCTTCATTCTCATGGGAGCGGTGATCATCGTCAGTGCCATGACCATGATCGTGCGGGAACGCACTGGCGAAATCGGCATGATGGCTTCGTTGGGGCTCAAAGGACACGAGATCCGCAACACCTTCCTCTTGGAAGGAGTCTTTATGGGCATCATCGGTAGTGCCATCGGAACCTTGATTGGCGGTATCATCACCTGGTTCTATTCCCGGGCCGGCTTCAGTGTAGAGGCCTTCGCTGACGTGATTTCCGAAGTGGAGCTCTTGGTGGAACCGGTCTTATACACAGCCTTCAACCTGGAAAACCTACTAGTCAGCTTCGGCATGGCCGTAATTGTGGTGGCCGTGGCCTGTCTGTATCCAGCCTGGCAGGCCGCCAAAATGGAACCGGTGGAGGCACTGCGCTATGTAGAACATTGACGATTTCTGAAGAGCTAGCACAATGATCGTCTTTCGATTGGGAGGTCGTACGTATGAAACCAACAATGGCATATGTTTGCATGTTACTTTTGTTCGTTCTCTTGGCAGGAGCGGACGCGGCTATTGCGGCGCCAGATCTGGACGGGGACGCCATCATGGACCGGGTCGATGCCAACCAGTTCCTGGCCTCGGCCAGAATGGAAGCGGAGATGATCATCCGGGATGGTCGTCGAGAGCGGGTCACGGAGATGATCTCTTACGTCCGCAGTGACGGCGAGACCACGGAAGCACTCGTGGAATTCGTGAACCCGCGCGATCGCGGCACGAAGTATCTGCTGCTAGACAATGAGCTTTGGATGTACTTCCCTGATGCTGAGGATCTGGTGCGCATTTCCGGTCATATGCTGCGCGAAGGCATGATGGGCAGCGATTTTTCGTACCAGGACGCCCTTGAGTCCGAAAAACTTACACAGCTGTACCATTTTGAACGAGAAGAGGACGAGGAGCTGGAGGAGCGAACCGTGTACGTGGTGAAAGCCACGGCTCGGGAAGGCCAAGATGTTGCGTATTACCAACGCCGCTTCTGGGTGGATGCCGAGCGCTTCGTGATTCTCCGGGAAGAGATGTACGCCCGGGATGGCCGGCTGCTCAAGGAGATGGTAACGCACACTGTGGATGAAGTGGAACCGGACCGCTGGCTGCCTGTGGAGTTGACCATGACCGACAAACTGCGGGAAGGTAGCGAAACGGTGTATCGGATCAAAGAAGTGCAGTTAGACTATGATATCCCTGACGGGAAGATATCGCTCGATGCAATGCAGTGAGGCAATCCTGTTGATCGAAAGGAGCAGTGCCCATGGGCCTTAAGATACTCCTCCCTCTAAGTCTTCTGTTGATAGCAGCCATTCCCAGTTCGGCGCTGGATCTCGGTGGTGAGCTCGAACTGACTGGGGGCTTGCACTACGGTGACTCTTGGATCACGGATCTCCAGGGTCGTACGTTGGTAGAGTTTTTCCTGCCTGAACAGCCTCCCTTCGCGGCCCGTTTCGCCGTGGAAGGTTTCTTGAACGAATCGTCGTCGGAGTTGGGCATCAAGTACCTGTACCTGCGCTGGCGAGGCGAACATGGCCAGTTCACTGTGGGCCGGCAGCCCGTCGCGTGGGGTTACGGTGCCATGCTCAATCCTCTGGGCTATGGTCTGGATATTGAAGGTTTGGCTGGTCAATCTGTGACACCTGCAGTGGATGGTTTCCGCTACGTGCACTCGTTGGGTGCGGGACGGCGTTTCGAATTGGTTATGGATTACCCCGACGGGCTGACGGCTTCAGAGTGGGACCAACTGGGCTTCGGCGGCCGCCTGCGCTGGCCGTCTGCTGGACAAGATTTCAGCTTCAATGTCAGCAGCCAGCCCTTAACCCTGCCCTTAGGGCCTGAACCCGATGCTCCGGTGATCAGCGAACGGGTTCTCCGGACCGGCGTCACCTATCGCGGCGATGCTGGCCCTGTTGGGCTCTATGGCGCCTTAGGGTATGTACGACTGCAGGAGGCTGCGGAGTACGATGTTCTGCTGCAGATCGGTCTGGATACCAGTTGGGAATGGGGCCCTGCTTACCAAAAACGTCCCGTCATCCTTCAGGCAGAGTATCTGCGATTCCTGCGTGGCCAGTTGAGCCCGGGACTGCTGTTGCAGTTGGACAGTGATGAACTGGAGCAGAACTTGCCTGACGAACCGGCCGAAGATCCGGCAGACATGAACGATCTGCTGCTGCTTAACATCGCGGTGAACTGGGATTACTTTACGCAGTTCGGTGCCGCTCTGCTGCTGCCGTTGGGCCCGGGGCCGAAGACGGCTGCTCCATACTACATCACGGACCTGGGCGGTGATGTCGAACTCCGCATCCAGGGCGATGTAGCCCGTCTGAATGCCGGCAGCTATCAATATGGTGTGCGGGCGTCCCTGACTCGGTTCTTTTAGAATGGCCCTGGCAGAACCTAGGGGCAGATCCACAAGCCGCTATCCAAGGCGATATTGGCTCCAGACTCTCTCTTGCTGATACAAGCTGCATGGCTGAGATGTTAAGGTCTTGCGCACTTGGGTTCTAAGATTCCGGGGACGGGCAGGCAAGGTGCTTGGAAAGACGAAGAGGGTGCAGTTCATAACTGAACTGCACCCTCTATCTCTGTGTTTTGTAGGATCTTCATCTTTGTTGGGGGCACTTGGAATTTATTCCCACATACCTGGTAGCATCCAGATATTCCCATATACCTGGTAGAATCCAGATATTCCCATGTACCTGGTAGCATCCAGATAATGGAATGTAAGCTTGTCTTGTTCTACGTCTACTGAGACTGGCGCATCCTAGGAATCCTTCGCGGCTGCGATCGCAAAACTCTGGGAGGAAGTGGATGCAAAGTAACTAAAATCTATAGTAAGCAATCATTATTCATTTGGGGAGGAATGACCATGGTTAAGCGTGTATCGTACCTGTTCACGGTGCTGCTGGTTCTGCTCCTGGCCGCGGCCCCCGGGACCGGGCAGGACTTACTGGAACAGACCACCCTGCATACCTTGGACAACGGGCTGCGGGTAATCTTCGTCGAACAGCCGTATGCTCCGATCATTCACTTCAACCTGATGTTCAATGTCGGAGGAGTGGATGAAGAACCAGGTCTCGGAGGCATTGCCCATATGGTCGAGCATATGGCCTTCAAAGGAACCGAGTCCATTGGGAGCCTGGATCCAGACCTGGAGCTGCGGCTCCTACAGGAGCTGGAAGAGCGGATGGATGCTCTTGAGGCAGCCGACGCAGCCGACGATGAGGAAGCTCGCAGCCAAGCCCAGCAAGGCGTCACAGCATTACGTGAAGAACTGCAAGATTTGGCCGTACCCGACGTTATCTGGCAGCTGTTCGATCAACACGGCGGCACGGGCTTGAACGCCTACACCGGTTATGATAAGACGGCGTACTTCATATCCCTGCCCAGCAATCGGCGGGAACTTTGGTACCGAGTCTACGGCGACATGATGACCAATGCGGTGTTCCGCTACTTTTACGAAGAAGTGGACGTGGTGAAAGAAGAGCGGCGGCAGCGCAATGAAGACGATCCCACGGGGTTTCTCTTGGAGCATTTCCTGCGAACCGCCTTTTCCGAGCATCCTTATGGCCGCCCTTTGATCGGATCGATGGAAGAGATCGCCGGGTATCGTTTGGATCCGGCCAAGGAGTTTTGGAATGAGCATTACCATCCCAATCGGGCTGTTCTGGTTTTGGTGGGCGACGTGAATCCGACCGTGGACCTGCCGCTGATCCAGACGTATTTCGGCCATTGGGAATCTGGGCCGATTACGGAATGGAATATTCCTGAAGAGCCTCGCCAGACGGAGCAGCGAAGGGTATCAGTGGTCTACGATGCCCAGCCGCAGCTGCTGGTGGGCTTCCGCAAGCCAACCTATCCCCAGCGAGACGCCTATGTGCTCGATGTTATAGCCAGTCTGCTCAGCGTGGGCCGCACCTCTCGGCTGCATGAGCGCTTGATCAACGAGGAGCAGATGGTGCAGAGCCTCAGTGCTTCGGCTAACTATCCGGGCATCCGCTATGACAATATGCTTGTATTCCTGATCTGGCCGTTGAATCCGCACAGTCCTGAGGCAGTAGAACCAATAGTGTTCGAGGAAATTGCGCGTCTGCAGCAGGAGCCTGTGGATCCTTGGGAGTTGGAAAAGGTGCTAAACCAAGTGCAGGCATCCTTTATCCGCAACCTCGCCTCTGGATCAGGACTAGCCGATCAGTTGGCCACTTATGAGCTGTTCCTGGGAGGCCACCAAAACCTCCTGGAGTATCAGAACATCATTGCATCCATTACGGCTGAGGAAATCCAAGATGTGGCAAGGCGCTATCTTACCGTGGAAAATAGTGTCGTCGGCATTCTGGAGACCAAATCGGTACAGGGTGGTGAAGTTCAATGAAAACCCGTTACCTCGTGTTTTTCTATCTACTGCTGGCATTTCTGCTGCCGTTGTCTGCCCAAGCCGCCCAACCTGATTGGCCCGATCCATTCGCCATGGATTTCCCGACGGTGGAAGTAACGCCCGTGGAGCCCGCAAAGGTGACCTTGAGTAATGGTATGGTCGTCTTCCTCTTGGAAGACAGAAGTCTGCCCCTAATCAACGGCATTGCCTATATTCGCGCCGGGAGCAACTACGATCCTGAAGACCAGCGCGGACTAGCACAGCTCACAGCCATGCTGACTCGTGAAGGCGGCGCCGGGCAGCGCAGCGCCGAGGATGTCAATCGCACACTAGAGTTTTTGGCGGCATCAGTGGAGATGACCGCTGCGGGTCCGATCACCTCTGCATCCTTCTCTAGTCTGTCGCACAACGTGGATGAGGTCTTGGCCGTGTTGGCGGATATGGTGCAAGAACCCCAGTTCGCTGAAGATCGTCTGGAGATTCTGCGCGGCCGGATACTGGAATCTATCCGGCGGCAGATCGACCAACCGGTGTCGCTGGCGTCCCGCGAGTTCTTTTACAGAGCCGTTGGTGAGCATCCTTCCGAGGCGTATCCCACCTTGGCCTCCGTGCAGAACCTCGCCAGAGATGACGTTCTGGCGTTTCACCAGCGTTACTTCCGGCCCAACCAGACCGTCATGGCGGTGAGCGGCGACTTCGATTCTGCGGCCATGGTGGAGCTCTTGGAAGAAACCTTCGCTGCTTGGCAGCCGGCCGAGACGGAACCACCGGAGCTTCCTCCACTGAACATGAAACCAGAACCTGTAATCTATCATGTTCAGCGGGATTTGGCCCAGAGTGTGGTGCTGTTGGGTCACCCTGTGCTTACCTTCGACGACCCCGATTACATCCGCTTGGATGTACTCAACCGGATCTTGGGCGGCGCTGGTGACAATCGCCTCTTTACCGAGATCCGAACCCGCCGGGGCTACGCCTACTCCGTGGGCAGCCAGGTAACGCAGGGTTTCGAGTTCCCGGGCATCTTCTTTGCCTTCTCCATATCCCGCGCCGACAAGACAGGGGAAGTGATTGCGCTGCTTCTCCAAGAGATCGCAGGCGTGATCGAAGAGGAAGTGTCGGCTGAAGAACTCGACCGCAACCGCAGAGCCATTGTAAACCGTGCAGTGTTCCGGTACGCGTCGGTACAGGCCGTGGCCCAGCGTTCAGCCGTAGTCCACTTTCTCGGTGTCAATCCAGATTATTATGATGAGCACATGGCCATCATCCAAGATCTAACGGTATCGGAGCTGCTGGCGGCTGGCCAACGTCATCTGCGGCCAGACGAAGCGGTCATTCTGGTAGTGGGCAACTCTGAGCTCTTTGATCGGGACCTGGAAGAGTTTGGAACAGTGATTTCCATAGATCTGGACTGAGCCCTGGGATGCGCAACGGTTGTGGTGACCACAGTTCCCGGTCGGTGACGCCTTGGGTGACGCTTGGGTGACGCCCGGCCGGGAAACGGTATCCAGACTACGGAATAAGGTAAGGGTGCGCTGCTGTTTG
The DNA here is from genome assembly GCA_003559095.1 of Clostridiales bacterium. Lineage (GTDB taxonomy): Bacteria > Bacillota > Limnochordia > Darwinibacteriales > B1SED10-159 > SLOZ01. Next base: position 11,918 of record PWMW01000247.1, read on the forward strand.
GGACTTCCTTCCACATACCTGGTAACATCCAAATATTCCCACATGCCTGGTGGCATCCAGATAATAGAATTTCGCTGTGGGCTAGACGGGGTTGGTCAGAACTTGGCCAGCCTTTTTCAGTTCCGGAAGG
>PWMW01000175.1 GCA_003559095.1 Clostridiales bacterium
ACACCATCATCACGACCATCACCGAGGGAGGCGCCGCCCATGAGCATTTGGATCAAAGACACACTCTTGGTCACCATGGATCCGCAGCAGCCAGTCATCCACGGCGGCCATCTGGTGGTAACAGGGGATCGCATCACCCATGTTGGCGCCGAGCCGCCCAGTGCCCTGGAACAGGAGCGCTGCCAGCGCATCATCGACGGCCATCGCACCCTGGCCCTTCCCGGCCTGATCAATGCCCATAGCCATATCGGCATGGCTCCGTTCCGCAACTACGGCAGTGATCTGCCCCTGGAAACATGGCTGTTCGACAAGCTGTTTCCCATGGAAGACAAACTTACAGCCGACGACGTGTATTGGGCCTCGCAGCTGAGTATGACCGAAATGCTGCGCACCGGCACCACCACCTTCGCCGACATGTATATGTTCAGTGATACCACGGCAGACGTGGTGGCCAAGGTGGGCATGCGAGCCGATCTGGCTCGCGGCCTGCAGTGCTTCACCGATGATGTTGACCTGGCCACCGACACCCGCGTCCAAGAGGCCCTGCAGTTGTGGGAAAGGTACCACAACTCCGCCGCCGGGCGCATCACGGTGCGCTTGGGGCCCCATGCCGTCTACACCTGTCGGCCGGCGTATCTAGAGGCCGTGGCCCAACTGGCCGCAGACAAAGATCTAGGAATTCACATTCATCTTTCGGAGACACAAAAAGAAAACAGTGACTGCCAGGCGGCCTTTGGACGCTCACCCAGCGAGCATCTAGCCGAACTGGGCATCCTGCGGCGGCCGACCCTGGCGGCCCATGGTGTCCACCTCTCCGACCAAGACCGCAGACTTTTGAGCCAGTTCGACACCGCCGTTGTCCACAATCCCGGCAGCAACTTGAAGCTGGGCAGCGGCGTGGCGGATGTCCCCGGGCTCCTGGAGGCAGGCGTTACTGTGGCCTTAGGCACCGATGGTGCTGCTAGCAACAACAACTTGGATATGCTCCAAGAAGTCTATCTAGCAGCGGTCCTCAGCAAAGGTGTTTTCCACAATAGTGTCGGGGTCACAGCCCAGCAGGCTTTAGAACTGGCCACCGTCCAAGGAGCCCGGGCCTTAGGCCGCCCCGATCTGGGGCAGCTGCGGACCGGCATGAAAGCCGATCTGCTCCTCATAGATCTGGATCAGCCCCATTACTATCCCCTGCAGGATCCCGTGGCTGCCGTGGTCTATGCCGGTCAAGGCAGTGATGTGCTCCTAACCATGGTGGATGGGAACATTCTCTACGAACGCGGTGCATACAGCACCCTAGATATTGAACACATTCAATGGCAAATGGAACGGCTGACGGAAGATTTGTTCCAGCGTCCGTAGACCACAAGAGCAGCACAGCCAAAGGAGGTGATGCACATGGCAGAGATTCTCGTGAAGGAGATCACCAAAGCGGAAGCCGAGCAATTGGGCGTCGATCAATGGGGCATCTGGACCTGCGAGCCCAGCACCTTTGATTGGGAATATCCCGAACAGGAAATCGCGTACATCCTGGAAGGCGAGGTTGTAGTCCATGCCAACGACAAAGAAACGCATCTGAAGCCGGGGATGTTAGTGACGTTCCCTGCGGGTATGCAGTGTGTCTGGGAAGTGCGCCAACCCTTCAAAAAGGCCTACACATTCGATACATCCTTAGGCTAACTACAAACCCCCAACAGCAGACAGCTGTTGGGGGTTTCCGGTCCCACGGCATTACGGACCTGCGGGCGACCCGGCTGTGGCTGCCAAAGGGTCACCGAAGATCCTGCAAGCGCCGGCACAGAGGCTCAAGCTTCTCGGTGGAGAATGTCTCAATGCGACCTGCATCACAGGCCGCAGCCAACGCCGGATCCAGCGGCAGTTTGCCCAAAGCCTCCAGTCCGTGTCTGGCAGCAGTGGCCTGACTATGGCTGGGTCCAAAACCATAATGCTTCGTACCGCAGTTGGGACAGAGAAGATAGGCCATATTCTCCACCAACCCCAAGACCGGAACATCCATCATCTCCGCCATGCGCACCGCTTTCGTCACGATCATAGCCACTAACTCTTGGGGTGCGGTGACAACCACGACGCCGTCTATGGGGATGGACTGAAATATAGTCAAGGGAACATCCCCTGTTCCTGATCTGGGTGCATGACGAAGTTCAACAGTTTCCGGTGAATAGCTGCCACAGCCCGGCCGGCCGGACAGGGTTGGTCCACAATGGTCTTTCCTTGATTCACCAGTTCCACCACGGTGGGATCATAGGGAATCGAGCCCAGATACTGCAAATCCCGCTCCCGGCAGAACTCCACCACCGCCGCTGTGTGCTGCGGGCTAATGTCACCCTGGTTTACACAAATGGCCATGGCCACATGCAGACCCCGGGCCATCTTGACCAGCCGTTTGAGGTCACTGATGCCGGAGACCGATGGTTCCGCCACCACCAGGACAACATCCATGCCAGTCATGGAGGCGATGACCGGGCAGCCAATGCCCGGCGGACCATCGTTGAACACCACTGCAGGATCCAGCGCCTGCGCCTCCAAGGCGCTCTGCAGGCGGCGTTTCACGTCCGTCACTAGCAATCCGGAGTTACCGCTGCCCATGTGCAGGCGCGCCGTGGAGGCTAAGAGCGGCTGCCGGTACAACTGCAGTTCTCCCGCCTTCCACGGCTGCATAGCTGCCGCTGCTGCTGGGCACACCCACGTGCAGACACCACAGCCTTCACAACGGAATGGATCCACCACACAGTGTCCCTCCTGCCCAAGGATGGCATCAAAGCGACAGTGTTGCTCACAGAGGCCACAGCCGGTGCAGCGTGCCGCATCGATTACGGCCTTGGGCAGACCGTAGAAATCTTCAGTGCTGCTAACTTCCTGCAGCCGCAGCGCGAGATGAAGGTTCGGTGCGTCCACATCACAGTCGGCACAGGCCTGCCCGCCGCTTAAGGCGATGAAGGCGGCGGTAATGGTGGTTTTGCCTGTACCGCCCTTACCACTGACCACCAGCACCTGTTTCATGCCCGCACTCCTTCCTCACAACCTGCAGAAGTTCGCTGAACAGATCGC
>PWMW01000150.1 GCA_003559095.1 Clostridiales bacterium
GGGAACTGCGAAATTTGCTGGATCAATCGGAGAAGGAACGAACCGAGTTGCGCCGCCTGTTGAAGCAGGCAGGTGAAGCAGCGGAACGCTTCTCCGTGTCCTCTTCCAGCATGCGTACCAATGCGGAGCAAGCGGAAGAAATGACGGCGAAACTGAGCCGTCTCACGGAGAAGATGGAACAGTTCTCCGCCCGCATGACCGGCATGGATGAGCAGATGCAGGGGGTTGAAGCCCTGGAATCGCGCTTCGAGGAAGTAGACCGAAAAGCCCGGGACCTGGAAAAGTGGCAGCAGGACAAGGACCAGCAGCTCATCGGCATCGCGGATCGCATCGGTACTCTGGATGCCACTACCCGGGACCTGGCGGAATCGCAGAAGCGCGCCGAAGAACTGAAGGAGCTGGTGGCGGGAGTCGGAACCCAGGCAGAGGAACTGCAAGCCGGGATGAAACAACTCCATGACCGGCAGGAAGAGCGGGAGAAGGCGGCAAACGATCTGGCCGCCGCCCAGAACGCGCTGCGCGGCGAGCACGACAAATCGTCCCGCCGGATAGCGGAATCCAACAAAGAAATCGGCCGGATGCGGGAGCGGGTTAACCAGTCCGGCGAAAGGCTGGCCAGCCTGGAAGCCGCCGCCGCGGAGATCCAGCGGGTGGACAAGATGGCCACCGGGTTGGAACAGGAACTCAAGCGACTCAACACACTGGCGGAGCATGTGGGTCGCAAGGTGCGGGAACTGGAGGAGCAGCGCGACCTCATGGACCGGGCCCGGAGTCAGGCGGAGAGGCTCGACGCGGTGATCTGGGAGTTGGACTCCCGGCTCAAGAAGGCGGAAGCGGATCAGAAACAACTTCGCAAGAGCCAACGGGACATCGCCGAAATCGAAGACCTTCACACCCGGGCCAGGACTGAAACCAACCGGATCCAGGAGCTGCAGTCCAAACTCCGTGAGGACGGCGATGACGCCGCCGCCCGGTTTGAGGAACTGCGTAACCGCGTGCGGGTGGGACTCGAACACTTCGAGGTAGAAGCTTCCAGGATCAACTCACTGAACACCGAAATAGTGGATCTCCGCGCCTCGGTGACTGAACTACAGCAACAAGCAGCGCAATTGGAAAAGGTGGGCCGCCGCATAGAGGAAGTAAGGGCCGAGGCGGACCAGATAGCCGGCCGCCTGGAAGCCGTGCATACCGAAGCTTCCCAAGTGGAAGAGCATGCTCAGCGCGCCCACGCCGTAGGCGAAACACTGGAACGATTGGAGGCCACCGAACAACGCCTGAGCCAGAGGGTGGAGGCTCTGGAAGCCTCAGAGACCCGTGTTCAGGAAATTGCCGCGGAAGTCCGGGAGCTTGGCCGGCAACGAGAAGGAATCATGGCGGGGATGGATGAGCTTGCCTCCATACAGACCGAACTGGAAGAAGTGCGTTCGAGACACCGGCAACTGACGGAACTGCTCCAGCGCACGGAATCGGAAGCTGCAAGGGTAAGCCAGGGCGCGGCGGATCTGGAGAAGACCCGCGCCAACATGGAAGCATTGCGAGAGGAAACCAACACACTGTTCAGGCAGTCGGAAGTGCTTCAGGAACGCACCCGATTCGTGGAAAACCTTGCCCATCGCATCAATCAGATCACATCCATGAGCGGCCAACTGGACGAACGGTTGAAGCACCTGGAACACAAGCGGGCGATTCTGGACAAGGTGGAAGCACGTACCGATTCATTGCAACGCAGTTTGGAAGACGCGGATCTCCGCTTCAGCGCCGTGGCGGAGCGGGCGGAAAAGGCGGAAAGCCTGGTTCCCAGACTGGAGTCCTTTGGCCAATCACTGGAAACAGCGGAAGCGAAGCTGGTGGATCTGGGGAAGGGCCTGGAATCCGCCCGCCAGCGGGATGGTGCCCTCACCGAGCTGGCTGAACGAATGGAAAACATGGCCAAGGACATGGAAACCCGGGAGGTGGCTCTGGCCAGGACGTCCGAATCCCTGGAGCGTGCCTTCACATTGCGCCGTGAAGCCGCGGAGGCAGCCGAAGACCTGGAGACCCAGACCCGCACCTTGATAGAGACGCTGGCAGGCATGGATGAACGAGCCCGACGGCTTACCGGCCTGGCCGACCGCATGGATGAACAAACAAACAACCTGCGTTTCACCGACAAGCGCCTCACGAAGTTTGAAGAGAAGCTGAGCGACCTGTACCGCAACGAACAACAAATACTGGAGTCCATCGAAAACCTGCAGGAGCGCCACCGCGCCGTGGATGCCGTAAGGGCAGACCTGGTAACGATATTCGAGACAGCGGAGCAAACGGTGGAACAGATCCGCAACATAGCCGGTAACCGGCAAGCAGTGAAGGACGCCCAGGCGCAACTGGACGCGACCCTGGCCCGCGCACGGCAACTGGATGAGCTGGGTGCGACCCTGGACACCCGCCAGAAAACCCTTTCGTCCGCCGAGAAGCAGATTGCGCAACTGGAAGCTCTCATGGAGGATGTGGCGTCAAGTCTGGATACCCTGCACGCACAGAAAGCGCTGGTGGACCGCGCAATTGATAAGGCGGGACAGCTTGGATTCCAGACCGCGGAAGCTGAAGCCTTACTGCAGGCTCTAAGCGAAGAACGGGAGCTGGCCACCCGGATACACAGCTCACTGCAGGAGTCAAAGGACCGGCCGGTCAAGGCAGGCTGAGGGAGGGCCACCTGGTTTAGCACGACGTTGGCCACCAGGAGTCTTTCCAGGCCCTGGTGGAATCGCGCATAGATTTGTTCCGCGACATGCTGGACGCGAAACACGAGGGATGGGACCGATGATGAGAGATAAGCGTGTGCCTGGCCACGTCCGCCAGGGTTGCCGTCGTGTGGAGGGCTGCGTCGCGAACGTAGCGGGGCGGGCGGATCACACCCGGAAGCGCGCCGCCGGCAAGTGCCAGGCGGCTTCCGCGAAGGAGCACGCTCCCCACACCGTTGCCGCGCCGACCCGTGCAGTATACCGCCGGAGCCTGTGGCTAATCGCGCTGCCAATCGCCCTCGGCATGGCGCTGTTTGCCATCCC
>PWMW01000204.1 GCA_003559095.1 Clostridiales bacterium
CCCGGACGTTTACCCGGGTTCAGGGTTTCCTCTTCCAGATCCAGAGTAAACAGATTGTTGTACATGTTCAGTTCTTCCGGCAGGTCGACAACCATTGTCCGGCCTGCGGTTTCCACCACCACATGATCGTCCGGAGACCCCTGCAGGTCCCAGCGGTAAAAAGCGTACACGGTCTCCATCATCTTCTCGGTGGTCTGGGCCTCGACAACCCCCTGGCTTCCGGTCATCCGGATCACCAGATCCTCCGGAGGTTTCTCCACCAGAATGATCACAGACGGGGGTTCGGCCGCATTGGCCAGGGCGGCCGCCGGTGCTGCTCCCACCATCAGAAGAATGACCAGCCCCAGCATCAGACCCCTGACCGCCCGCTGGCTGGCTCTTGCGTTTCGTTGCATAATGTGTCCCCTCCATGGTTTCACTCTTCTCATTCCTGCATTTCTGACGTTGCAGACAACCGCTTTGTTCCCTGAGCAGCTTGTACGCCGGGTCAAAGCCATGATCCGGCGTTTTTCGGCTTTTTCCGGCATCACTGTACAGGACTCAAACATCTGCTGTAGAAAGAGTATAACAGAACAAAACCTCATCTGCGAAGCTTCCGATGATCCCCAAGCCGGCCACTGTGTTTTTCCTGCCGTCCTGGCCGGCCGCCCGTCCGTCTGCCCTGTAAACGAGTGACAGAAACAGCGCCTGATGGCTGTTCCGCAAAGGAGGATGTCATGAAAAAAAACCGAATTCTTGTGCTCTTGATCGCCGCTCTGGCCATCAGCCTGGTGGCCGCTGCTCCGGCAGCCCTGGCCCTGTCGGACGTGGACAACCACTGGGGGGCGTCCTGGATCAGAACGCTGACCGGCATTGGCGCTATTTCCGGCTATCCCGACGGAACGTTCAAACCGAACAACCAGATCACCCGGGCCGAATTCAGTGTGGTTCTGGCCAAATCCTACGGCATTGAAGAAGCCGATGGAGATGAGGTCCCGGTGATCCCGGAAACCCACTGGGGCAAAGGCTGGATCGAAGCGCTGGCCGGTGCCGGGGTCATTGATCTGGCACTGTATCCGGATGGCTATGATGCAAACGGGCCCATCACCCGCCAGGAAATCGCCATGATGGTCACCCGGGCACTGGCCGATCCCCCGGACACCGGTGGGACCCTGCCCTTCACGGACACCGGGACCATTTCAGCCGGATACACTCCATACGTGACCGGAGCCTACGGGGCAGGCATCATCTCCGTTTATCCGGACAACACCTTCAAGCCCACGGGCACCGCCACCCGGGCGGAAGCCGCTGTCATGACGGTCAAAACCCTGCTGGCGGACGGACGGATCGACCGGATCGTCGAAAATGTGTCCCTGGAGCTGCAGACCAACCGCTCCTTTGTTCCCGGAGGTGGCGGACAGCAGCTGGTGTTCACCCTGACGGTTCGGGACCAGGACGGCCTGCCGCTGGAGAATACTCCTGTCAGTGTGTTTGCCAACAATCAAGAACGGGGAACAGACCTGAAGGGACAGCTTTCCCCGGCCGAAGGACAGACCGATGGCACCGGACAGTTCCGGACCACCTTCACGACCACTGCAGGAGACGACCGCCAGCACATCGGCTTCATGTTCACCGCCAGTGCCGGAGACCGGCACTTTGAGCAGACCTTCAGCCTGGTGGTCACCAGCCAGGCCACCCCAGTGGAAGGGATTGTTCGGCACCCGTTTACCGGAGACCCGGTATCCGAAGGTGTCCTGATCTTCAACCCCAGAGGGGGAAGCGGCAGTTACCATGTGCAGACCTCCGATGGCCGTTACATGGGCATTCTTCCTGCGGGCACCTACGACGTGGACGTGGTCAACGTCCCCCTGAACCGGTCCGCCTTCGGTCTGGTCCACACCTACCAGAACTCCCACAGCTTTCTGCGGGCCGACTCACTGCAGTGGTTGACCCAGGGCGTCCGGCTGACCCACGGTGTCCCGGCCACTCTGGACTTTGCCCGCGGAGTGCTGCGGGGCACCTGGCCCGGCCGGGCTGGAGCACAGATCACGTTCTCCCCGGTCCGGGGTGGATCTCCGGACTATGACAACCTGGTCCTTGGGATCGTGGCTCCGGACGGGTCATTCGTGATTCCCCTCAGTCCGGGCACCTATGAACTGGGCAACATGGCCGGGGGCATTCTCCGGCAGAACGTCCAGGTCCGGGCCGGAGAAGTGATCAGTCTCGGAAACCTCTGAACCCCTTCTGCTCTGTCGACCTCTCAATCGGAAAACGCGCCATGGGCCGGGGTCCATGGCGCGTTTTCTGATTTGATTGACTTGAATCACGGAGAAGTGGTCGCATCGTAGACCATCCGGTGCCGGGTATACAGAAAATTCTGCCGGTGGACGGCCACGCTGATCAGTTCCGAGTGAGGATGGTCTTTGCTGCCAAAAGCGTGGCCCATCCCCGCAATGATTCCGCCACCCGCAAAGAGCAGGGAAAAGTCCACAAAGAATTCATCCAGCAGACTTTCTTCGATCAGGTGGTACATGTACTGTGGGGCTTCCACGAACAACCGCCCGATACCCGCCCGGCGCAAAATCCACAGAAACAACCCGGTGTCAATGTTCTCGTCCAGTGTTCCCACCACCAGCACCGGACAGGCATTGTCTTCGGGAAACATGTACGCCTGACGAAGCTTTGGGATGCGGTCTTCGTCGTCCCTGGAGGCAATCTCGATGAACCGGAACCGCCGGCCGTCTCGTTCTTCCAGCCGCCGGCGCCCCGCCTGTGAGGTAACCAGCAGCACATGGAGGCCTTCCTCCAGGCTGTGAAAAATCTTGTGGTCAAGAGGAACCTCCCGGGCACTTCGGGTCACCACAATGTTCAGGGGGTGTTCCAGTTCCTTGCCCAGGTGGTCCATCCGCTGGCGGATCAGTTTGTCATCGCAGATGTGCAAGGTGGCCTCCGGCTCAGCGGCCAGTGTCCGGGCGGCCGTCAGACAGGCGTCCGCATGGGTCCTTTGCATCATCAGGGACCAGAAATTCAGAATGCCCCCCTCCGGGTCCAGATCGGAAGAGCAC
>PWMW01000415.1 GCA_003559095.1 Clostridiales bacterium
CCCTGCTTCATAATGTCCAGGATGGCCTGCCTATTGTGAAAACCCAAGGTGCCCGGCGGCTCCAGACGGTCGTTCGGGGCGATTTCGCAGATGTTGATTTCTTTCTTGACCCGGCCGTTGCGCTCGTAACGGATAGCGTCTTTCAGCTGCTGCAGGGCCGGGCTGTCATCGCCCAGAGACTCCAAACGGCGAATCACCGCAATGATTTTGTTCAACTGCCGAGCATGTTTGACGTCTTCATACATAATGGTGTCCAGCACCAATTCCATGAGGCGAGCGCCAACGTGCCAAGCCGATTCGTAGCCGCGGTTGTCTTGGATGGTCTCCAGATAGCATTGGGTATCGGCGGGTTTCAGTTCCACCACAATAATGTCGGTGGCCCCTGCCACAATGGCATCCCGCAGCGGCGTGTTGTTGAAGAGGCCGCCGTCGATGTAGTAGGACTGGTTGTAGTGGCGGGTGGCGAAGAGCAGCGGAATACAGCTGGACGCTAAGACCGCTTCCCGCAGGGAAGCGTCGTGCTTGCGGTTGAAGGTTTCAGTCTTGCCCGTATTCAGATTGGTGGCGTTAATATGGAGATCGATGGCGGTCAGTTCACTGATGCGGATATCCGGCAGGTACTGGTTGATGGTGGCAATGATCCGCTCATTGGCCGTGATGGCTGGAATGTCCCGGAAGGATCCTTTGGTGAAGCGGGCGTGAATCATCTGCCGCAGCACGTACCAAATACTCAGTTCAAAAAGGGGGCCAATCTCCAACCAGGCCTGGCGCACGTAGGCAGCAGCCTTGCTCAGATCACCGCTGCGCTGGTACTCCACGGCAAAGGCCGCTGCGTTAATGGCCCCGATGGATGCACCGGTGAGGATGTGGATCTCGGCCGCCTCCTGAGCAATGACCTGCAGCGCCCCTGCTTCATAGGCGCCTTTGGCGCCACCGCCGCTGAGAACCACGGCCAGTTTCTTTTCTTGTTCGGCTGTCATAGGTATTCCTCCAGTGAGCAGACAGGCACACATCAGCCTACCCCTCATGCTTTTGGTGTGACCATGGCTGCGTCAAAACAGCGGTTGCTGTAATACGTCTTGCCTGCAAGGGATGTCTCGGATCAATGACGACAAAAGCTCACCGTCCACTAACGGCAGATTAGGAGTCAGCCTGCTGCTCGGCAATCGCTGCCTGCAAACGCTGGGTTTTCTCCACATCGGCTTGGCGCTCCTCGGCCGCAAACAGGGCCAGAGCCAGTTTGCACTTGCGCTCTGCCTGCTCAAGGTCCTGCAGCAAGAGATAGGTACTGGCCAGGTTGTAGAAGGACTCGGCCATCGGGACCTTAAGACCGAGGCTTTCTTCCAACACCAAGCTCTGGGTGAAATAGTCAATGGCCTGTTTGTACTGTTCCTGCCGCACAGCCTGGACAGCCAGTTGGTTCAGGTGGATGAGGGTCTGCGCCACTTTTTCTTCACTCAGTGCGGTCAACGGTCATCACCCTTTCGATAAGCTGGACTTCTTGGATCATGGCCTGCTGGTACTTGGGCTCAGCAAAGGGAATGCTGGCCGTATAGAACTTCAACGCTTCCTGCAGCTGTCCCTGCTTTTCCTGCTGCATGCCCTGCTTCATAGCTTCTTTGGCCAGCCGTTTTAGTAAGTTTACGGATAACTGCGGATCGGTCGCGGCTGTTTCGTGCATGGTCTTAGCTTGGGCTGCATAGGCTATGGCTTCCAGGATTCGGCCGCGGGCCGCTTCCAGATTGGCCAGGTTGAAAAAGCTCAAGGCCATGCCATCATGGTACTGGAGAGCACTGGTCACACCCAAAGCCCGGTTATAATATTCCTCGGCCTCATCCCACTGCCCCTCCTTGATGCACTGCAGGCCCTGATTGTGCAGAGCCTTGATTTCCAGGGCAATTCGTTCAAAGACAGCGTCATCCATTGTATCACCTCACTTCCCAACCTGGCCGATGCCAGAGACGAACTGGACGGCAAAAACGACATGTTCAGCCCGGCGCAATGGTGTTCCGCTGGGGCTGCCCCAGCGGACGCTGATCGAGGCTGCGCCTCCTTCGACTCCTGTCACTGGGCAAAGATCCATTAAGCCAGCAGTGCAGTCGCAGGACAACCAGCCCTCGGCTACATTGAGACACATCCAGCACCGAACTGGGAACAGAGAGCTCAGGAAACACGGGCGGCCGCAGCTAAAGCAAAGGTTTATCGATTTCGAGAACAGTCCTCACTAACTCAACCGCCAATCCCAGGGGTCCTTGGAGCGCCGGCCGGAATCCATGTTCATGCTGCGGTTCGTGATGTTTCGTTTTTCTTTTGGTGTTTCCAAAGCCATGCTGTCGTTCCTGCATGCCGCGAACCCGCTGCGCTCTCGGGGAGCGTCCGATCTTTCCATCTTCTTAGCAGATTTGATCGTGGAGAACCGCTGCTCCTTGTCCTGCAACGGCCGTTCGCCGAAGGCGGTGCTGCTTCTTCTTGTCGGTACAGGGCGCTCTACCGATTTCGGGCGCCGATCTTCCGGCTGCGGGGCGGACCGGCATTCGCTGTCTCTGCGGGGTCTCTTAGGTGCCTTGGACGATGATACCTTGGAGGACAGCTGCAGCTTCTGCTGGCGTCTAGGAGCCGCCTCAGGATCCTGCAGTGGCAGCGGCTGCCCATCCTTCTGGGGTTTCCTTCCCTCCACGGTGAGGCGGCGGTTCCTGTCCCAGAACGAAGCCGAGCGCAGAGAATGCTCCTGCGGCGTCCTGTCGTTCGCAGTCGCATCCATGGCGGCGGGATCCCAAAGTCCTTCCTGCGGCAGCGCCAGGGATGTGTGCGAATGTCGGGATCGGTCACGACGCCGCTTACGCTGGAACGGAGGCCGCTCTGGCTCATAGGGACGGTCTTCTGCAGAGCCAAGGGCTGGCAGTGTCATCTGCCCGCGCATGTGAAGCGGTTCTGGACTGTCGTCGCTGTCGTGGAACTGGCTGTGCCGGTGCCGCGGCCGCTGTTCTGTACCCTCAGAGTGCCGGCGTTCTTTGGTCTCGCGAGGTTCCGGCGGCACACTGAG
>PWMW01000189.1 GCA_003559095.1 Clostridiales bacterium
CCTCCGCAGAAGTTGGGCATTGATGGCCACGATCACTGTACTGGCAGACATCAGTACTGCACCCACAGCAGGTGTCAGCAGGACGCCCCAGGCTGCCAAGGCGCCTGCGGCCAACGGTAAGGCCACGATGTTGTAGCCTGCAGCCCACCAGAGATTCTGCACCATCTTACCGTACGTTGCCTTAGCAAGGATTAGGATTCGGGGAATGTCCCGGGGATCGGAACGGACCAACACAATGTGCCCCGCTTCCACAGCCACGTCCGTGCCGGCGCCGATGGCAATGCCAACATCGGCTGCGGCCAATGCAGGGGCATCGTTCACTCCATCACCCACCATGGCCACTTTCCTACCGTCAGATTGCAGTTCCTCCACCTTGGATGCCTTGTCTGCGGGCAGCACTTCCGCAAACACAGTGTCGATGCCGATCTCTTCCGCTACAGCCGCGGCCACGGCTTCGGCATCGCCTGTCAACATAGCTACGGAGACGCCCTGTTCGTGCAGAGCTCGGATCACTTCCTTGCTTTCTTCGCGGATAGCATCGGCTATGGTGAAGAGGGCAATGGGTTTGCCGTCGCGCAGCAGGTAAATGGCCGCTTGGCCCCGTTGGTCAGCAGTTTTTGCGGCTTGGGCCAGGTCCGATGGCGCATCGGCTTCTTCCGACTGCAGCAGCGCCGGTCCGCCTAGATGGTACTCGACTCCGTCCACTGTGCCTGCAACGCCTTTGCCTGTAAGCGCCTGGAATCCTTCGACTCCAGGGACCCGGACCGAACGGTCGTCGGCAGTTTTCACGATGCCTTGGGCAATCGGATGCTCGGATTCGGACTCAACGCCCGCTGCAATGCGCAGCGCTTCTTCTTCGGAAACATCAGCGACAGTGTCGATTGCCACAACGCGAAACTCACCAAGGGTTAAGGTACCGGTTTTATCGAAGATGATTGTGTCCAGATTGCGTGCTGCCTCGAGTCCCCGCCGATCTCGGACCAGCAGTCCGTTGGCTGCTCCCAGCCGTGTGGAGATAGCTACCACCAACGGAACAGCCAAGCCCAGTGCATGCGGGCAGGCAATGACCAAGACAGTTACCACCCTGACGATGGTGAAGTCCAAGGGCATACCTGCCAACCGCCAGCCGGCGAAGGTGACCACAGCGGCCAGAATGGCCACGCCAGTGAGAAGTTGGGCGGCACGGTCCGCCAGGTGTTGCGCCCGGGATTTGGATGACTGCGCTTCCGCCACAAGACGCATGATACCTGAGAGCTTTGTCTCGTCACCGACGCCTGTGACCTCCACTCGCAGCGAGCCTTGGCCGTTGATGGTACCAGCGATGACTGTGTCACCTTCGCCTTTGCTCACCGGTTTGGATTCACCAGTAATCATGGACTCATTGAGATCACTGTTCCCTTTTTGCACGGTCCCGTCCACGGGAACACTTTGGCCGGGGCGAACCAATACTAGGTCGCCCTGCTGCAGATCCCCAACCGCAACTTCCTCTTCACCACCGTCATCTGTGATCCGAACGGCGGTGTCCGGCAGCAGCTTGGCTAGCTCCTCTAAGGCACCTTGGGCCTGAACAACGGAGCGCATTTCGATCCAATGGCCCAAAAGCATAATGGTAATCAAGGTGGCCAGTTCCCACCAAAGCGCCTCAGCGTCAATGATTCGCAGCTGTACGATCCAGGAAAAGCTAAAGGCGACCACGATGGCCAGTGAAATGAGGGTCATCATTCCTGGCAGACGTTCTTTCAGTTCCCGCCAGGCTCCTTGAATGAACACCCATCCTCCATACAAAAAAATCACTGTGCCGAGAATAGGTGGGATCCAGCTTGATCCTGGAAATTCTGGTGCTTCGTAGCTGAAGAGCATCTGGATGTGTTCTGACCAGAAGAGCACCGGAATCGTCAATAGCAGCGACAACCAGAATTTATCCCGAAACATGCTGGGGCTGTGCCCCGCGTGTTCATCATGGTCGTGACCGCCATGTTCTGTATGCGAACTGTCTGTGTGATTGTGATTGTTGTTGGTCTTACCTTCCACGCAAATCGCTCCTTTTCTTAAAACGACGACGTGTATCTCTGCCATCAATGACACCGTCTTGCATGTCTGGCGGCAGCAAAATAGCGGTGCCACAGAGCTGTACCAAGGCAGGCCGTGACGATGGACAGCGCCTTGATCTAATCCATGCCTGAGGGCCTTTGGCGATGGGATGTACCATGTTCCCCACCGACAATGCGGACCCATGTTCTCTTAATAACTTCGTGAATGTGGGCGGGCCCTCCTGCCCTCGATGCTCGGTGTAATGACGGAAGCCGTTGCTAAGCTGGGTGGTCACCATGAGATCTGTTGCTTCAGGCAGTCGGCCAACAGACGAGATCATCTCATATTGTCGGTATATGTTCTGGGATCTACCGTCGATGGCACGGGCCTTCAATACTCCCCGATGTATCCGTTGGACTCTTGACTGCACCTGCAGGATACGGCAGACTGTGAAGCGAAGATGACGTCAAGGGGAGGGATCGGCATGCGCTCGCGTTCGGAACATGTCTCGGAAAAGGTTCTTTGGCGTGGAACAGTGATCGCCATCCAACCAAGAACTAGGGTTTGGCGGTATATCACGCACAACAGGACCCACTATCACTTAGGGTATTATCTCTTCCTTGAAGATGATGATGCTCCAGAACCAACGATGTTCACTGTGGCTATTTCCGAAAAGCAGCTGGCCAAGGGCCTGTTTCGCATTGACGACTGCCTGCAGGGAACAGGTTGGACACCCAAGTACCCGAATCGAGAGTTCGCCGACTACTATCGGGCTGGAGCGCTGAAGGTGTTAACTCGGGCAGAGAAAGAGACGGCGGTGGAACCGCCGCCCTGGATCATGTTCCCGCCGCCACTGGCCGTATACGAAGAGCGCGGTGCCCGGATTCTGAGCCGCAGTCGGTGGAAAGGCAAGTGCTTTCGCTGCGTCTGGGCAAACATGGCTAACGTGGAAGTCCAGTGGGACTTCGATCGCGACATCAAACGCTATCGTTTTGAGGCATTCTGTTATGGA